>JAMOPZ010000078.1 GCA_027064245.1 Campylobacterales bacterium | reverse complement strand
TGAAAATATATCTATATCTATACCTCTTGCGTACTCAAACAACTCTTTATGCCACTCCCATGGTGTATATGCTTCTTGATAAAGTTCATACAAACTTTTACCATCCCAAAGTGTTCCACCATCTATCATAAAATCATCTTTTTTACAATCAAGTGTCAAAGTATCTGCTGTATAAGTTTGTAGTTTTATAGCATTTGCACCTATACTTTTTGCAGCTTTTATAGTCTGTTTTGCTACTTCTATACTTCCATTATGATTTGCACTAAGTTCTGCTATGATAAAAACTCCATCTTTTTGTAAATCAAAATTACCTATTTTCATATTTTCTTCCACTTTTTATTATTTTAGCACTATTTTCAAAACCTTCATTATAAAGTAGATCAAAAATACCCAAATATGGTATAAATTCATCTCCTAATTGAGTATAGTTTGGATGATTATAATATTGATAGTATATATCCATGCTGTTTGCTTTAAACTTACTACTCACTTTATCAAGATACTCTTTTGAACCAAGAGGAGAGATATACTTAGTTGTATCAAAATAGTTACAAATCTCTAAAATCAGATCACCTTTTAAACCATGTTGTTTAAAATCTGTTTTAGATAATACAACTATCTGTGTATCTATATTTAGTTTTTTAACTATCTGTTTTATGATATTTATATTGTAATTAGATAAAAAATCAGTATCGTATAAAACTATATCTTTTATAAAACTATCAACTTCACTAAAATATTTTGCTTTTTTGTAACTTTGTTGTAATGTTTTTAGTAATTTTTTTCTAAAATCGAACTTTCTAAAATCAAGAAAAGTATCTTTTATGAGTAAATCTTTTTTTGAACTATTTTTTTGTGTTGGTATAACATAAAGTAACTCTTTATTTTGCACTTTAATCTTATTTCTTGTTTGCCAACTTTGTTGATTTAACTGTACAATATCAAGAAAAATAAACTTATCTACATACTCAATTAAATCAAAATAACCAAGCCAAGGATTAAATGTTGGTTGCATAATTGCTAATTTCAATTTATAAAACCCCATATAACTATATCTGAATTTAAAATGGTTTGTCCATTTTGTTCATTTTGATTATCCAAATGAAATACTTTATATTCTCTAAGATTTAAATATTTTTTTAAAATATTTAAAATATCAAATTCTGCATAAAATTCAATCTCAGCATTATTTTCTCCTGTAATACTATTTTGTGGCATTTTATATCTATTTGAATCTATTTTTTCTCCGTAACCATATCGAAAATCTTTTGTACTTCTTACTCTAATATAGAATGGTATATTTCTATTTAAATTATCATTAGACATTGTATCTTTCAAAAATTTAATAAAATCATTTTTACTTATATAATAAATAACAGAAGCCAATATGAAAACATCTGCTTCTATGTTTTTATTATTATTTACAAAATTTCTCATATCATCTGCATAAAATTTAAACTCACTATTGATATCTTTAAACAAAGAATAATTATAATTTGCATCTTCTATTGAGTTTTTATCATAGTCAATACCAATCACAGTATTCCCCCCCCATATTGAAAAGGCAACATTAAATTACTACCATTTCCACAGCCAAATTCTAAATACTTTAAACCCTGTTTTTCATGCAATCCATTTTTAAAAAAAAATTTTATAAAATACTCATCTGGATATTTTAATCCTTTTATCTCTTTAATTTTAATCATTTACTCTCTCCTATTAATTTTGTAATTATATTTTTTAATTTATTACTATCAAATTCTTTTAATAGCAAATATTCATGTTTTAATAGATATTCAACCATATCCTCTTGATTATCAGCTGTCTTAATAGCAATAAAAGGAAGCTCCATAAAAAATACTTCATTTAAAGTAACACTAGGGGTAACTATAGTAAAATCACTAATTCTCATAAGCTTTGCTATCTTATTTGAATTGATATGTAACTCTATCCAATCTTTATCTTGAACATACTCTTTTAGTTGTTCTAAATTTTGATTGACTGTAGTGGTTACAAGTTTTACTTCAATATACTTAAACTCTTTTAAAACCTCTAAAATATCTATATTTATGTTGCTATGATCAGCTCCACCCATTGCAATAAATAGTGTTTTGCTCTTTTTTTGTATAATAAACTCTTCTCGCAAAAGCGTATATTTAGTTCCACACCTAAGCTCACAATATTTGGGAACTAGACCCTTATATCTTTTCTCATCAGCACTTATATTATGATTTAAAAGTATATCACAATAATGTTTTTGATATGTATCATCAAAAGATAAGATTCTTACTTTTGTTTTATTTTTAATGTATTTTTCATACTTTTCATCTATATTGTAGTTATCAAATACAACCATATCTATTTTTAATTTTTTTATAAGTTTTTTTAACTCTTTTTTACTATTTGATTTTAAAATCTTTATTTTATATCCAGCTTCTTTTATCTTATAATTTATATTTCCATCTAAATCTTGCATAGCAAAGATAATTTTATACCCTTTTTTAGCATACTTTTGAGCAAGAACCAAATCTCTCATAATATGCCCTGTACCTATGCTAGATGATGAATCTGCTCTAAATAATATTATTTTACTTGACATTATTATCTTCTTTTGTTACAATATGGGTACTTTTTTGCGACTTCCCTTTGGAAGAACGCTCCATCTCTCTTTTTGGGGGAGTAATATTTAAAAATTCATTTAATTTAATTCTTAACTTTTTTAAATCACTATGTTTAATAGTACCACTTCTATAATTTGCTCTTCGTATATCTAAAACTCTTATATTATCAAACATAGCAGTGCTTATTCTATCTTTAATATAATTAAAATTAAAATAATAATTTCCTTCTTTAGGTCCAGAAGTAAGTGGAATACCTACGAATGATGTTTTACTTAATTTTCTATATACTAAAACAGGTCTTAAAAACAATTCTTTTTTACCATAACTTTCTTTACCAATATTCTGACCTATTGACATAAAATAAATTTCCATCTCTTTAAATGTTAATATGTTTTGTTTATTTTGTAGATTCTTTTTTATAGTATTCCATTTATCATATATATTTTGATTTAAAGTCTGATATATAAACTCAGCTCGTTTCCAATCCTCTAGTGTATCTATATCTTGAACTAAGTGTCTAGGAAGTATAATAGGGATAGAGTCTTTACCAAACATTATCTCATCAGATTCTTTATCAAGTTTAGTCCAGTAAAACTGACCAGCGTCTTGATATGCTTCTTCTAAGTCTTGACTTCTTGCCATGTAATGCTCTGGGGTAAACATCTCACATCTTCCAGCATCATTAAGTTTAAAAGTTCTCTGGATAGGAAATGGCATAGAAGTAGCACTAAAAGCATTTACAGCATCACTGTTTTCTAATTTTTCAAACCCTTCAATCAAATATTTAGGTTGCAGCAATGGTGCAGTTG
>JAMOPZ010000077.1 GCA_027064245.1 Campylobacterales bacterium | reverse complement strand
TATTCTAAATGCTCTATCTGTCGCTTGATTTTCAACTGCTGGATTAAACCATAAGTCATAATGTACTACATGATTAGCCGCTGTTAGATTAAGCCCTACTCCACCTGCTTTTAAAGATAGTATAAAGATTTTATATCTATTATCATTTTGAAAAGATTCTACAACTTCGTCTCTTTTTTTCTTACTCATATCACCTTTTAAAACTAAAGGTGTTGTTAAAAACTCTTTTTGTATCACTTCATTTAATATATCTGCCATTTGTGTATATTGTGTGAATATCAATACCTTCTCATCTTGTATCAGTATATTATCAAGTAATTCCATAAGTAGTTGTGTTTTGCCAGAACTTTTTACATCTGCTATACTTTTTTTATCAAAATTTCTAGGGTGATTACAAATCTGTTTTAATGAAATAATTAGTTTAAATATAAGCCCTTTTGCATTTGATTCATCTAGTTGTTTCATGGTATCATCAACAACACTTTGGTATAAAGCACCCTGCTTTTTTGTCATAGAAGCATATTCATCAATTATAATTTTATCAGGTAGATCGCTTATTATATTTTTATCAGTTTTAAGTCGTCTAAGCATAAATGGAGCTGTAATTTTTCTAAGTCTTTGGATTTTTTGTGTATCTTTATGTATCTCTATATCTTTTGCATAAGAAGCTGTAAAATCTTTTAAAGTTTTTAGATATTTTGGTAATGTAAAATCAAATATACTCCATAATTCACTTAAATTATTTTCAACTGGTGTTCCACTTAGTGCTATTTTATACTTAGCCTTTAAAGATTTAATAGCTTTAGTTACATTTGTATCTGGATTTTTTATCTTTTGTGCTTCATCTATGATTAGACAATCAATTTTAAATTTTTTTGTATCTTTAAAAGCTTCTATATCTCTTCTTACTAAATCGTAAGTAGTTATTGTAATATCTGCATCTTTTAATACTCTTTTAGCTCCATAAAAAGAAAAATAACTAAGAGTTGGTGCAAACTTTTCTATCTCTTTTTCCCAATTGCTTAAAAGTGAAGTTGGTACTACTATTAAGATATTGTTTTTTATATAATTATTCTCTTTTAGATAAAGTAGTGTTGTAATAGCTTGTATTGTTTTACCAAGCCCCATATCATCTGCTAATATTGAACCAAACCCATTAAGAAGATTATTGATATTCCACTGGAATCCTCTATGTTGATACTCTCTTAAATTTGCTTTTAAAGTAGGAGGTATTTGTATATTTTTTGGTGTAAATATCTCATTTAGGTATTGTTCTAAGTTTTCATCTAAATATACTTCATCATTTAATGATGCTTGTAAAATATCAAATTTATTTAGTTTTGTTTTTTGATTAATTTTAGCAAACATAGCTTTAGCTTCTTCTGGGCTTATTACTACAAAATTATCTTTAAATCTTATAAGTTCACGACCATCTTTTACTAACTTTTCAAACTCTTGATAACTTAAAAGTTCATCTCCTATAGATATTTGCCAATCATATTCAAGCATTTTATCAAGACTAAAAAAAGATTTATGACTTTTAACTGTTGATTTTACACTTAATGCTAATTTTGGTTTTAAAAGATTTTTCAACTCTTTAGGTAATACAATCTCAACTCCAAGATTTGATATGATACTTGAAGTTTGTAATAAAAATTGCTCTATTTGCTCTTGTGATAAATTTATAAATTCTTGTGTTTGTAGCTGTTGTAGTTTTGGTAAGAATGGAATCAGATATGATAAAAACTTAACAATTTCAATTTTATCAAACTCTTTAATTGCATCTTTGAAGTTATACTCTTTTTGAGTATTTTTATTTTGGATATTTATATAAAAGCTATACTCTTCATCTAATATATCTATAAAAAGTTTATATTTATAGTTACTTTGAACTATATCAAACACACTAAAATAGTTATTAATAGCATATGGTATATTTTTACTTTCAAAATCATCAACTCTTAAAAGTTTACCTTTAAAAAAACTAAGTGAAATTGCAGGTGGATTATTCTTTTGTTTTTTATGCATAAATTCAAATTGTGGGACAATATTGGTAAATATTGCACTCAACAAATAAACTGTACTGCTTTTTGGTGTCAAATACTTATTATTAATAGCTACCATTGTAGGAGCATTATCACCTAAAAGCTCTATTTGTTTATTGATAGTTTCTATTGAAATTAATGGTTTATAGATAATTTGTAAAAAAACATCAATTTTTTCAACAGCTGGGATAAATCCACTATTTTCTATTAAAATGTAAGCAACTCTAAAAAGATAAAATAGATAACTATAGCTACTAGTTCCATTATCATCTTCAAACGATACAAATAATTTAAACAGATTTGTAGGGGTTATTAAAAGTTCATTTTTATTTTCTTTTGTATCAAATTCATATCTATAATCATTAAATAAAGATAATATATCGTTATGCTTTAATAGATCATTTTGAATTTTAAACTTTGCTATTTGTATATCATTTTTTACACTTAGAGATATTGTAGAATCTTGTAATATTCTTTGTATTTTTATGATATTTTCATCTCTAATAGGTGAGATTACTAAAGGTAATTGTTTTGCTGTTTTTTTGTAGAACTCTTCTAAAACTTCTTTATAATCAATTGATGCAAATGGTGGAAATGGCTTAAGCATAGAAAGTATAAAATTACTACAATTTTCTTGTGCTAATATTCGTATAGGTAACTGCTCTATATTCTCATTAGATTTTATATCTATTGTACTATTTTCTATAAACTCTAGCTTTATGGGATAAGAGATACTTAAATTGTCTTTTATATTATAGTGTGAAATCAAATCTAATCCACGAAGTTTTAGCAATATAAAAGGGTTTTTATCTATCTCATTTGTCAATATATAATACAATGCTGTAATATGTTTACAAGCATAAGAGCCATAAAAATCATAACAATTACAACTCATATCAAATCCACGAAATATATCTATATCATTTGATTTAAAAAACTCCAATAGTTCATTTGGTAAATTACCTTTGATAATATTAGCTAAAATAAATGGATTATTGTCTATAAAAGATAATATAACCTCTATATCCCCTTTTGTAAATTGAGTAAAAGATAATCTTGAAATATAAAAAGGGGCATAGTTACCTTTTACTTTTGCAGCTATTGTTCTTGATTTTAACTCTACATCATATATCTTACTAGTATTTGCATATGTTTTTCCACGAGCTAATCTTCCGGAATCTGTTTCATACTCAATAGACTTTAAAAACTCTGCTCCCCATAATGTTGTACCATATACTTTTTTTGCCATTATTTACCTTCTTATAGATTCTTTATATCTGTATTATATATCATTTGTAAAATCTACTTTTCTTATAATTAATATTCAAATTTTGTCCTATACAATACTGCCATAATAACTTTTTCAAGTCTAATATTAATTGCCTGTTTTATAATACAATCCCTTT
>JAMOPZ010000076.1 GCA_027064245.1 Campylobacterales bacterium | reverse complement strand
TTCTACATGATGACTTCGATATGATGCTATTGTCATACCTTTTCTAATAGTTTGTAATCTACCTATAATTTTATTTAGATCTTTTTTTGTCCATCCCTCTTGCATTCTTGCATTCATAGTTTCAAAAACTAATTGAGCTGTCTTTTTTGCATCATCACTAGCAAGTGTATCTACTGCCGTACTTTTTATATATTCTGTTGAAACTATAAGTAATACAATACTTAAAAACAAAACTATGCTAACAATCTTAATAATTAATATTTTATTTGAAATGGTCTTTGAATTCATAAAATCTACCTAAAATTATATTTTTATGATTATATCATCTTCTTTATTATAAATATATTAACAATACATAATTTAAGTTTAAACTTATTTTAGATATAATCTCTCAAAATAGTGAGGAATTGTCATGGGTAATAAAAGAATTCTTGTTAAATTTTCTGGTGAGGCATTAGCTGGTAGTGAGGGTTACGGTATAGATACTAAAATCTTAAGTTACATTGCAAATGAAATTAAACAATTAATTGATAATAATATCGAGGTTGGTATTGTAATTGGTGGTGGAAATATTATAAGAGGTGTTAGTGCAGCAGCTGATGGTGTCATCAAACGAACAAGTGGTGATTATATGGGTATGTTGGCAACTGTTGTAAATGGTATAGCTATGCAAGAAGCACTTGAACATATAGGTATTTGTGCAAGACTTCAAACTGCAATCAAAATGGAACAAATAGCAGAATCTTATATTGTTCGTCGTGCAAAAAGACATTTAGAGAAAAAAAGAGTTGTTATCTTTGCAGCTGGTACTGGAAATCCATTTTTTACAACAGATACAGCAGCAACACTAAGAGCTACAGAGATAGATGCCTCTATGCTTATTAAAGCTACAAAAGTTGATGGTGTATATGATAAAGACCCAGCAAAGTATGATGATGCATTAAAATTAGATACAATTAGTTATGACGATGCATTAAAAGACCATATAAAAGTTATGGATGATACAGCTATAGCTTTAGCAAAAGATAACTCTTTACCAATAGTTGTAGCAAATATGAATAAACAAGGTAATCTACTTAAAATCATATCTGGTGATTTTAGTGATTGTTCAATAGTAAAATAATAAAAGGATAAAAATGAGAATAGAAGAGAAAGTTTCACAAGCATTAGAACAAGTTGGAAATGATAGATATATTTTAAGTGTAGCTGTTGGTCAAAGAGCAGATGAATTAAGTAAAGGTGTAAAGCCACTATTAGATAACAACGAGATAAAAAATATGAAATATACAGATATTGCAATCAAAGAGATAGCTACAGGTGTACTAAAAATAGATAATCTACAAGAGATTAACTAAATTTTTAAATTAAAGAGTAAATAGATGGATAAGTTTTTAGAAAATATAAAATATATAACTACTATAGAGGATGCTATAGATTTTTTTAAAACTTATTTCAAAATAGATAATCAAGTGCAAAAAGCTCTTGATTTTTCTATAAAATCACATAAAAATCAGTTTAGGAAAAGTGGAGAACCTTATGTAATACACCCTATTTTAGTAGCTACAATTACAGCATATTTTAGCAATGATAAGGCTATGGTAATATCTGCACTTTTACATGATGTAGTAGAAGATACAGAAGTTACAAGAGAAGATATTGAAAATATATTTAACAGTGATGTAGCACATATTGTAGATGGTTTAACAAAAATTGTTGAATTAAGAGATGATAAATTAGTATCATCAACATCTACAGATGACAAACTTCTAAAATCAGCACTTACTTTTAGAAAAATGCTTGTAGCTTCTATTGAAGATGTAAGAGTAATGGTAGTAAAACTTTGTGATAGAGTACACAATATGCTTACTCTTGAAGCTTTAAATAATCAAAAACAAAAAAGAATTGCAGAAGAGACACTTGTTGTTTATGCTCCTATTGCTCATAGATTAGGTATCTCTACTATTAAAAATGTATTAGAAGATTTGTCGTTTTATTATCTTTATCCTTTAGAATATCAAAAAATTGATAATCATATAAAACAATTTGAACAAAAAATGCAATTAACATTAAATACTTTTTTATCAGATACAAAAAAAATATTAGCGAAAGATGGTTTTGAAGAACCTAAGATAAAAATATTTAGTAGGATTAAGCACTACTATTCTACATATTTAAAAATACAACGAAAAGGTGTAAGTATAGATGAAGTTTTAGATCTATATGCTATACGAATACTTGTAGATGAACCTATAGATTGCTATAGAGTTTTAGGTACAATTCATACAAACTATAAGCCTCTTGTTGCTAGATTTAAAGATTATATTTCTGTTCCTAAAGAAAATGGTTATCAAACACTTCATACTACAGTTTTTTCAAATAGTAAGATTTTTGAAGTTCAAATAAGAACATTTAAAATGCACGATATTGCAGAATTAGGGGTAGCTGCGCATTGGAAATATAAAAATGGAGATACA
Source organism: Campylobacterales bacterium (assembly GCA_027064245.1). Lineage (GTDB taxonomy): Bacteria > Campylobacterota > Campylobacteria > Campylobacterales > Arcobacteraceae > JAIOSF01. Next base: position 978 of record JAMOPZ010000076.1, on the reverse strand, counting down.
AATTTAAAAACACCTGATTTAAGTTGGGTAAAAGCATTAGCTACAAATGAAGCTGCAGCAGAAGAGTTTTATGATGATGCAAAACAGGATCTTTTTAGTGAAGATATCGTAGTATATTCACCAAAGGGTGATCTTTTTACACTTCCAAGAGGTGCTACTGCACTTGATTTTGCTTTTGCGATACATAGTGATATAGGAAGTCATGCTATTGAGACATATATCAATAAAACTAAAAAGCCATTACTTTCTCAATTAAAAAATGGTGATATAGTCTCTATAATTACTCATAATCATGTAATACCAAGATGTACTTGGATAGATATGGTTCAAACTACAAAAGCAAAAAAAACTTTAAAACTCATCTGTCATAATAGATTAAAACATATAGATGAGATAGCAAGTAAAAATATTATAAATACAATTTTTTCACGATACAAAGCAAAAATATTGGATAATTGCAACTCAATAGAGCTTGCAAATTTGCAAAAAGTTATGTATAGTTTAGATTATTTAAAATATCTTAAAAAAATTATTCAAAAATATATCAGAAAACAAGATGGAATTATTGCTAGATTAAAAATTCAAAATCTTAAGTTAAAAGAGTATAGATTTGATAATGTTTTAGTATATTCAAACTTTAATATACATTCTGTATCTTTTGATCATTGTTGTCATCCAAAATTTGGTGATGATATAATAGCATTAAAAGAAAATAAAGATGTGGTAATTCACCATAAGATGTGTGAAACTGCATATAAAAAAATAAAACAACAACATCAGATGCTTTTTGTAAGTTGGGTGCAAGATAAATTTTATAGGTACAAGATGGTTGTAAGTCTTCCAAATATGAGAGGTGAATTAGCAAAGTTTCTTTCATATTTATCTATAAAACATGATGCTACTATTTTACTTGTAGACTATGGAAGAGATCCATATGCTACAAATCAATATTGTACAATAGATTTTGAGATAAAAAAT
>JAMOPZ010000075.1 GCA_027064245.1 Campylobacterales bacterium | reverse complement strand
TATTAGTTTTTGAATGAGATTGCCCTCTTAAATCATAATTTATAGGTTTTTCATCAGCAAATAAAAATGATGCTACAACACTACTTAAAACCAAACCTTGTATCAAATTATTCATAATTATATCTCCCTCTTCATTTTTTGTTTACAACTTACATTTTTATCTTTATCAAATTTACATTCGTAAGATATTTGAAAATTTTTACCTTTTAGTATAAGAGGATATATTTTACTAAAATTTCTAATCTTCTTTTTCCCCGATTGATAATAATTCAGATGTTTTTTTGATATATTAGTCTCAGAAATTCGTACCTCTTTTGTTAAAATTTCAACTCTTCTTTTATCAAACACTAACTCTTTCAAAATAACTTTTGAATTTAACTTAAAACTTAAAAGATTTTTATTTCTTTGAAAAATAGGAGTTAAATTTATCTCTCTTTGTTGTGGATGATAACCTAAACTAGGTATCTTTGTAAGTTTAAGTAAGTCAAACTCTTTAGGCTCAATTATTTGAAAATCTTTTCTGTTTATAACCATAAAAGTATCTTTAGAGATAGTATCTTCATAACTATCTTCACCATCAATAATATTAACATCTAAATCCTCTTGAAGATACCCTTTTATAAGTTGCTTAACTTCAATTATCTCTTTTGATAAAGTTGTACCTCCATCATTGTCTGTTACTTGAATAGTTATCTCTAAATTACCAATAAAATTTTTATCAGAAATAACTCTAATTTGATTATTATTCTTATCTACTTCAATTTTATTTTTATTCTCATTCTCATTTAAAGAACAAGTTGAATGATACGCATCTATTGAAAGATTAGTATCCTCTACATCAGATACCTCATAATCTATAACAGCAATCTCTCCACTCTCTATAATCTTATTTTGAAGAGTAGTTTTGATGATTGGTTTATCATTAACAGCCTTTACTGTTATTCCCATCTCATATTCAGAGCCATCATATAAAAATGTAAAGCTATCTTTTCCAAAAAAGTTTTTATTCGGTTTGTAAGTTAGATTTGATTTACTTTGAGAGTATGTTACAGTTCCATTTTGTGAAGATTTTAAAATATCTATTTTGTGTTCTAAATTTTTCCAAATATGAGAGTTGTCTTCTTTGATTGAAATATCTTTAGTATTAAAAGGATATAAATCTCTTACACAACGAACATAAGAACTAAGAGTCTTCATTCGCTCGTTATTAGTCCAAATATTCTTAAAATTTGTAACTAAAGCAGTGTCTTGATTATTTGTCTGAGTAGTAGCTGACCAATAAAATAAACATGATTTTTTTTTAAAATTTTTTTTATTTTTATATGCTTTTTTTAATTTATCTTCCTCTGGAAGATACCAATCATCATATCCTGCTAAATTCAAATTTTGACAATAATTCATTGCACCTTGCCAAGATAAAACCTTTCCTCTTTCTCTATTACTAAAATAAGCTTCTCTTTCAGAGCTTGTATGCATTTCATCTTGCCACATCAACTCTGCTTCTGTATCAAGAACAACATTTTTACTATCATCTCTAATATATTCAGCATTTAAAGTTGTCAATAGTGCAAATGTTATAAATAAATTCCTAGTTAATTTTGAATGAATTATTGTATTTTGTTTCATTTATATCTCCCTTTGTTATAATTAAATTATATCTTTTTTTCTTTAAAATATTTTGTATCATACAAAACTCAAATGTCAATGGTATGACTTTTCTTTAAAAAAGAAAATAATATAAGTATATTTGAAAGGGAAAGAGTGTAGTATATATAAATAATGAACTTTAAAAATATAAAAATATCATCATTGCTTATTGTCATCATCTTTATTTTTTTTATCATAGCTTTTATAGGATATAAAATTCTTTTATTAAATATCCATACAAATTATGAAAAAGATAGCAAAATATTATTTTATAAAATAAAAAGTGATACAAATGATTTACTTACTCAACTTTTATACCAAAGAAATATACAAACAAAAGAGTTACTTGAAAAGCATACAATAGTTAAAGAGTATTTAAAAGATAAAAATAAATTGAATGTAGATTTGCAATATATTTATACAATTATAAATACGAATAGAGAAGATAATCCCTATAATATTTATATCACAAATAAAAATTTAGTGATAAAAAATACTACTTATAAACCAGATTTTAATTTTGATTTGAGTTTTGCAAAAAGTACATTTGATAAAAGATATGAACAAAATATAGTACGATGTTCAAATCCATATTTTAAAAAAACTCATAAAAAGTTTTTTAGTTTTACGGACAGTTACTTTATCAAAAATGGTGAAAAAGATGGAATATTACAGATTAGTTATAGATATAGTGATATAGATAATTTGTATGAAAAGATACAAATATTACTCAAAAATAATCTAAAGATAAAAGATGTAAAAGCATTTGTTGAGGGTAGTTTTGGATATATGAGTAAAATTACTTTTAGTGATTTTGATAAATATAAAAATAGTATAGAAGATATGAAAAAAGATATTTTAAGTGGAAATAGTATAAAAACACAGCTAAATAGTCAAGAATTTTATCAAAAATATTTGATAATAGATGGAAAGAAATATACCTCATTATTTATAGTTACTAGAAGTACTCTATTTCAAAATAAAATATATTATACTCTTCTTTTAGATACTTCTGATTTAGAAAAGAAAAAAAATGATTTGGATATTTTGATAACTATTCTTACTTTATTAGGCTTGATTTCTATTATAGTAAATGTGAAAGTAAGAGATAAAGAGAGTAGGCTAGACCATCAAGATAAATTTGTACAAAGTTCTATGCACGAGATAGGGACACCTTTGAGTATTATCACTTTAAATAATGAACTAAGAGAAGAAATATATGGAGCAGATGAGTATAGTTCAGAGATAGAGAGTGCTTTGAAAACTTTGCAAAACTCTTATGATGATATGAGTTTTATTGTGACACAAAATACACAAGAATATCCTAAAGAATTATTGAAATTACAAGAAATAGTTCAGATAAGAGTTCACTATTTAGATAGTATTGCTAAATCAAATGATATTATTATAGAGAGTTCTTTTTCAAGTAATTGTATTGTTAAGATTTCTTTAGTAGAGTTGGAAAGGTTGATTGATAATAATTTATCAAATTCGATAAAATATAGTAAGAGAGATAGTATAGTAAAAATAATGCTGAAAGATAATATTTTGACATTTAAAAATTATGGAAATAAGATAGATGATACAGATAAAATATTTAAAAAGTACTTTAGAGAAAATAGTATCGTAGGTGGTTATGGACTAGGTCTCTCCATAGTAAAAGATATATCTTCTAAATATGGTATAAATATATCCGTGCAAAGTGATGATGAAAATGGTACAATTTTTTCTTATGAGTTTAAAAGTCATATATGAATATATTATTATTAGAAGATAATATTGCTTTAAATAAAGCGATAAAAAGAATCCTAGA
>JAMOPZ010000074.1 GCA_027064245.1 Campylobacterales bacterium | reverse complement strand
AAAAGTAATTCTACGTTAGATGAGTATCAAAATCTTATAGAGTTTATAGATAAAGTTTTAACTTCAATAGATAAACAGATAGCTCAAAAAAGTAATCTTTTAGAGAACTCAAACGATGTTTATAATAAACTTCAACAGATGCAAGTAGAAGATGAAAATCTTCTTATTATTAAATCATATCTCCTTGCTAAATTTGATTTTTCTCTTGAAGATTTAAAAGATAAACTTATTTTTATGAAGTCCCAAGCGTTGGAGTATTTAGATAAAGTTGAGAGTAGCCTTTGTATTTTTGATGATAGAGAACTCTCTGAGCAAAAGATAAATTTTAATTTTACTGCTACAAAGATAGTAAGATTATATGAAATTCAGATGCAAAAGCTAAATAATTTTTCAGATATAGATAAGTTTTTTACAACGATTTTACAACAGTTTAAGATAGTTCAAAAAAAGCAGGAAAAATTTGTTTCAACAGATAAAGATAAACTTGATACTCTTTTAGAGGAGAGTTATCTATCTGAATATAATGAGATTATCTATGATGAATGGAAACTAGAGATAGACAAGATAAATAGGCTTTATATTCAGTTTGTTAAAGGCTATTTTATAGGGCAAATTTCTCAAAATAGTATCATTGAACTCTTTAATATTTTAGACACTATAAAAGATGAGTTAGAAGATTTTTACTTAACTATTCGTTCTGGTATTGTGATAAAATATAAAGATAATCCAAAAAGTAAACTATTGCAAGAGATAGTTGTCAAAGATAGAGTTTTTAAGATATATCAAAACTCTCAAACAAAATTTATAAAGCTTTTAAAAACCGAAAAATCTAAAGTAGCGTATAGATTTTTGAATAATATTTTAAGTATATTATTAGATTTTAAAATAATAGAACAGAGTAAAGATTATGAAGATATTTATAAAAAGATGGTTGATTTACACTCTACAAATTTAGAGATATATATCAACGATATAGAGCTATATGGTAAAGAGTTAGAGAAAAGAGATTTGGAAATATCAAAGTTGATGTTTAAGATGCAAACAGATTTACAAAAAATAGAGGAGTAAGATATGGGATTTTTAGGTAATTTATGGGACGGTGCAAAGAGCGTTGTTAAAACAGTATTTGGAGACCATAGTTCTTCTGAGACATATAGTTCAGTAAGTACATCAACGACACAAACTATTTACGAGCCAGACAGAGTAAAAGTAGCTGAGTTAGAAAATGACAGAATGGATAGGGCGATAGAGGCTCAAAAAGAGATTATTCAGATGAATAGTGAGATGCAACTTCTTATAATGGAAGCGCATCAAAAAGGTTTTGAGCATAGTACACAGATACTCAAAGAGATGATGCAAAGTTTAAATCAGATAGCGCAAGAGAGACTTTTACTTATTGAAAATGGTCATTTTGAGGTTGTTGAGAAGATAGAAAAACTCTATTTAGGTTTAGAAAAAGAGATACGTGAAGACAATGATGGTTTTAATATGGATAAATTACCACAGATGTTAGAGATGTTGAGTAAGTTTGAAGTAGGAAGTGCATCAGCAAGACTGTATGAAAAGTCGATAGATAAGCAGATAGAACTCAATGGAACATTTTTCACTCAAAAATTAAGTGCGTTACACGAAAGACAAAAAATAATGGTAGCATCTTCTATAAAATCTAAAGAGCAAGTTTTAGAGCAATCATCACAGATAGTATTAGACAGAATGAAATTTTTAGATAAGCAGTTAGAGTATCAGCAAAATATGCAACTTCCATCAAATGCACCACAGCAGATAAGAGATGTTCAAATAGTATCACAAGATAGTGATATAAAACTGATAGAGGAGTAGATATATGGCACTATTAGATTTATTAAAACAAGTAAAAGAGAAAGTATTAAAATTTGAAAACCACCCTTGTAATGAGCTAGATGAAGAGATAAAAATACATTATCTTAATGGATTGGCACTTCTTGCAAATGAAGATAGTGAAAGTGAAAAAGCAGATGAATATCTAGCCATTATGAACAATAGTTTTGGATTTAGTGGCGATATGTTAGAAGTTTTTAAAGATTTCGCTACAAATCCAGATGAACAAGCTATCTTAGATATGATTCAATCTTTTGAGACAAAAGATATAAAATATAATTTTATCATAGATGCTATGATGATAGCAGGGATAGATGATAATTTTTGTGATAATAAGAAAGCAGTAATATCTGAATTTTGTGAAATGTTTAAGATAACGAAGAAAGAGACGGAAGATTTAGAGAAAATTTATGAGATGTTTTATGTTCAAAATGGAAATGCTCTTTATAGGTATTTTAAACGAAATGAGTATATGAAAGTGGAGCTATTTCAGTATCTGTTGGATTATTATAAAATAGATATGGCTTATGAGTTGCTTGAAGATGAAAAAAAGATACTTACTTTTGAGTTTTTTAAGCCTACTTTTGAATATGGTGGATTGGGAAATAATGCAAAAGAAATTATGACTAAGCCTGTTAGCAATATTCAAGTATGTATATATTTGAATGCTTGTATAAATAAAAGCATAGAGTTTAATGGTACTGGTAAAGTTGTAGATAGTGAAAGTAAATATTTACTTATAGATTTGGATAATAGTGATATAGGCTTTAATGATGATATTTTTTATTTAAAAAATAGAGGAAAGGATAATGAAAAAATAACTGGTATAACAGCAGAATTTGTAAAGTTATTTGTAAAATGGATAAGTAGTTTATATAATGAGCAATTAAAAATAGTTCAACTTTATGCAGATAGTAGTTCTGACTGTTCAATAATTATTGTTGATAAAATTCATTCTATAAAAAATGAATTTTATATTTATAGAAAAGAATTTCAAATTATACCAAATCAGACAAAAAGATATTTTAAAGTATATTCATCACCAGAAAGAGATTTAGAAACTTCTTTTAGATTGATGAGGTGAATTTTTTATGGAATTAGTTTATCTTTGGATAGATGATTATAAAAATATTAAAAAGGAGGGGTTTAATTTTAGCCCTTGTTTTAGTGTTAGGTATGATGAGAAAGAAAATGAACTTACGATAGATGAGAATAAAAATTATACTTCTATTTTTCCGAGTAATATTAATGTTACTGCTATTGTTGGGGAGAATGGGAGTGGGAAGAGTGGGGTTATATTTCAAGAAAAAAATCAACACTATGGCTTCTCATCTTCTCTAAAAATTATTTATAGAAAAAAAATATTAGAAATTCATGAACCGTATAGAACTAATCATGATGATAGTCCTTATTTAGAAATATGTAGAATTAAAAATAAAACAAATTTAAAATTAGTAAAAAAAACAATATTTAATGATATAAATATCAATGATTTCAGTAAGCAATATCTTTCTCAACCTATATCTGAAACTTTAGATCAAACTTATAGCTTATATTTTGATTGGGATATATTAAATTAAGGGGGTAGCTACTTAGCTCCTCCTAGTT
>JAMOPZ010000073.1 GCA_027064245.1 Campylobacterales bacterium | reverse complement strand
ACTTTCCCATACAATAAAGTCAATTTTATCATCAACTGACGGGTTGGTTGATGTAGATATTATGCAAGATGAAATATATAAAAAGTTTCAACTTGTTATAAATAAAGAAAAATTAATAAAATCAGGTTTGAGTATAAAACAAGCAAACCAGATACTTTATCTCTCTTTTGAAGGTATGCAAATAGCTGTCAAAAATAGTGAAAATTCTTTAGAACAAATTCCTCTGTTTTTAGTTTTAAGCGATAAAACTAAGAACTTATCTTCTTTTTCAAAGCATGCTTTACAAAAAAAGTTATCTTCTTTGAAGCTGATGAATAAAAAAGGTATGATGATACCTCTCAATGAGATTGTAACTATTAACGAAGTAGATTCAAACCCAATCATAATGAGTAAAAACTTGAAAAAGATGGTTAATATAACTGCTGAAACAGATTTGGTTTCTCAAGTGTATCCTCTCTTGGATGCAAGAAGCAAGATTAAAGAGACTTTGTCGAAAGAGTACAAAGTAGAGTCATCTCATCTGTTTGACTTTAAACTTACAAATAAAAAAAGTGGTGAAGTATTTGATTTGGTTTGGGATGGAGAGATGAAAGTAAGCATGGATACTTTTAGAGATTTGGGAGCTGCTTTTATTTCGGCACTTATTCTTATCTTTTTGCTTATGGTTATTTATTATAAAAGTTTTGCTATTAGTGGGATTATACTTTTAGGTAGTTTTCTCTCTATCATAGGGGTTATTGTAGGGCATTGGATTATGAATATTTTTACAGTCGATACATTTTTCTTAACATCAACTTCTCTTATTGGATTTATTGCACTTATGGGGATTAGTTCAAGAAACTCACTTCTTCTTATAGATTTTGCAAAGTCATTGATAAAAGATAAACATATGGAGAAAAAAGAGGCAATAGCAATAGCAACAGCAACTAGAGCAAAACCTATATTCTTAACGGCAGCTGCGATTATGCTTGCAAGTACACTTTTGGCAAGTGATCCTATATTTGGTGGACTAGGAGTTGCTCTGATATTTGGTACAGTTGTAGCGGTGATTGTATCTTTAATATTTGTTCCAGTTTTGATGGATAATACAAAAGCAATCTAAATTACAGAGGGTACATAGTACCCTCTAATTATCTAACTAACAATAGTCTTTTTCTTGAAAATATTTTTATATGTTTGTAGAACATTATATATTTTTTAACCGATTCTATTCTTCTATATTTTTTATCATTTAAAACAATAAAAATTTCTTCTAATGCTCTTTTTTCTTCTTTACTTATATTTGCCACATATTGCCCTTATATATTTTATTAAAAATATTATACTTTAAAACTTATTAATTATACGTTAAACTAGACATAACTAAATAATAAACAGTTATTATATACATTATAATTTATATAACATAATTTTTATAACTTATTAATATATATATTATGTTTATTATATACGGTAAAACGTATAAATAATCTTGTAATGTTATTTTAGATATAATCAATAAAAATTTTAGGAGTATTTATGGCAACAGTAGGAATGAGCGATCTTAAAAAAGGTTTGAAAATAGAACTAAATGGAACACCTTTTAAAATAGTTGAATATCAACATGTAAAACCAGGAAAAGGAGCAGCATTTGTAAGATGTAAAATTAAATCATATGCAAATGGAAAAGTGATTGAAAAAACTTTTCATGCTGGAGATAAGTGTGAAAAACCTGACCTTGAAGATAAAACAATGCAATATTTATATGATGATGGTGAAATGCTACAGTTTATGGATACTGTAACTTATGACCAAATTGGTTTGACTTATGACCAAGTAGGTGATGTAGCAAAGTGGATTGTAGATGGAATGAATGTTGAGATGCTTTTTCATAATGGAAAACCAATAGGTGTTGATGCTCCAGCAGTAGTTGAACTTAAAATTGTTGAAACTCCACCAAATTTTAAAGGTGATTCACAAGGTGGTAAAAAACCAGCAACATTGGAGAGTGGTGCAGTTGTTCAAGTACCTTTTCATGTTCTTGAAGGCTCTGTAATTAGAGTGGATACAGTAAAAGGCGAGTATTTAGAAAAAGTAAAATAGTCTACATTTAAGGTTTGTTGTGTTACTGAAAGATTTTTACAAAAAAAAAGATGATAAAGTTGATTTAGATGTAACTTTGCAATATGTTATTGATAAAATGCATAAAAATTGTTTGCATTATATGGTTATATTAGATTCTAAGCAGTTTCCAATAGGAATATTAACAGAGCGTGATATACTTTCTTTGTACAATGAAGGTGTAGATTTTGGCATAACGAAGGCATATGAAAAGGCTACAAAAGGGCTTATAAAAGCTCATACCAATAGAGAATTAGAGTATGCGTTAAATTTCATGGTAGACCATAATATAAGACGTGTTATAGTTGTAGATGAAAAAGATAAATTTTTAGGAGTTGTAGAACAAGAAGAGATAATTTTTGAGTTTGAAGCAAAAAACACTAAATGTGATTTTAAAATATTTGAAGTACTTCTTAGTGACTTTAAAGCATTAGGAGTTGATAAAGATAGTTCTTTAGAAGATACTCTTCAACTTATGAAATTAAAAAACTTTGGCTCTATCTTAATTACTCACAATGGAGAGTCTATAGGAATACTAACTGAAACTGATATCTTAAAACTTGCAAAAGACAATATAGATAAGAACCAAAAAGTAGAATATTTCATGCATTCTCCTATTTTTAAAGTTTCTATGACAGCATCAATGCAAGAGTGTATTGAACTAATGAGAACAAAGAAAATACGAAGAATTATTGTAGAAGAAATTGATAATAATGGAAATAAGATAGACTATATAATAACTTCCAAAGATATATTAAATAATTTACAAGGTAATTACTCTAAGTTTTTAGAAACTAAGTTAAAATCTCAACGAGCTACTTTTGAAAATTTAGAAGATTTAGTTATAGAAGTATATGATTTTGAGGATTCTCAGGTAATTAGTTGGGCAAATAGATCAGCAAAAGAGAAGTTAAACATAAATATAGATGACTCTATAAAAAATATACTACCTCTAAATATTGTTGATGAATTATTAAAAAAATTAATAAAAAAAGATAATTTTTTTAAAGAAAAAGTTGAAATAAACAATAGACTTTATCGTCTTAGTGCTAGTAGTGTTAATATGTTTGGAACAAAAATAATAAAAATACTACTTAGTGATTTTACTGAACTATATTTGCTTAATAGAAAACTTAATGAACAAGTAAATATTATGAGTGATTCTATGAATGAGCAAGAATCAATGCAATATGAGATATTAAATCAACACTCAATTGGTATTGGTTATATCGCTATAGATGGGGAAATTTTATTTGTAAATGATTATATATTAGATTTATTAGGGTATACACAAGAAGAGTTACTTGGTAAAAATATACTTGACATTACTTATGAAGATGATAAAGATCTAACGTTGATTAACAAACCAGTGACAAATTCTTCACAAA
>JAMOPZ010000072.1 GCA_027064245.1 Campylobacterales bacterium | reverse complement strand
TAAAAATGCACTAAAAGTTGAAAATGGTACCATAAAACTAACTGCAATTGCCATTTTTTTAGCATCAAATCCAAGCAATATCATTAAAGGCATCACAAGTGAACCTCCACCAATACCAAGAAGACCAGATAAAAATCCTACAATAGAACCAACCACAAAAAGTATCCATTTTTGAGTATATTTTGTAGCTGATTTTTTTGGTACTAACATCATAGTAGCACTAAAAATTAAAAATGCAACAAAACCATATTTCGTATATAGAACATTTATATATTTACTTGCATATGCCCCAAGTGGAGCAAAAGCAAATGATGTGATAACTAATGGCAGTGCAAATTTTATATCTAATACACCTCTTTTAAAGTTCATATAAGTTGCAGTTATAGTTGTAGAGGTATTTATAAAAAGTGCAATAGCTTTAGATAATAAAAAACTAAGTCCCAAAAAATCAAATATTGGCACAAGTGCAACAGCACTTCCTACTCCACCCATAGCAAAAAAACTAGATACTATAAGTGTGATTGTAAAAAATTCTAAATAATAAAGCATTACAGATTTATCTCTTTTGCTGTTCCACCTTTTAAATAAGCCATAAGTTCCAATAATCCACCATCTAAATTTTTTGCATTAAACCCTTTAAATCTTAGATACTCTTTTGCCATATTTGATCTATATTCATGAGGACAAGCACATACTATAATCTTGTCATTTGGAAGCTCATTTAATCTATCTGGAAGTTCATTATAAGGTATCTCTAAAGCAAATTTTACTCCCCAAACTGCTGTTTCAAATGGCATTCTTACATCTAATAAAATTGCCTCACTATTATTAAACTTTTCTACAAAAGTTTTACTATCTATTCTCATATCTTTTGTATCTTTTAGTTTAAATTCACTTACTATTTTGTCTAATTGTTCCATTTTCTTTCCTTTTTTTATATAAATTTATTATTATAAAGTATTCCATAACCCTTTTACTCCACTTACTAAAAACTGAGCAGCAATAGCTCCAACAATTAGTCCCATAATACGAGTTAGAATCTTCATACCAATAACACCTAAAACTTTTTGAATAGCACCTGCATATCTTAAACTGAAATATACAGTTATTGAAGCTATAATTATAGCAATAGTTATAATAGTATAGCTAATTGCCATATCCATCTCTTTTATATGGCTATTATTTATAACCATAATAGTAGCTATCAATCCTGGTCCAAAAAGTACAGGTATCCCTAAAGGTATAACTGAAATATCCTCCTTATCTTGTGCCTCTTCATGCTCCTCTTTTGAGTGTTTGTTTTTTTTGTGTTCACCATGTACCATATTTATAGCAATTAGCATCAATATAATTCCACCGATTGCTTTTAAAGATAATACATTTATACCAAAAAACTTAAATATCATCTCCCCACTAAAAAGTGTAATAATAGATGCTATTAATACTGTAAAAGTTGCTTTTAATGCAATAGGTTTAATAACTGCTGGTGTCGCAGATGCTATCATACCTACCATAATACTAGCAGCTGCAACTGGATTTAAGATAGTGATCAATGCTACAACATCATGAAGTAGTATCGAAATATAATTTTCCATTATTTATCCTTATCAAATATATAAGCATACATAGGTACATAAACTAATGTTAAAAGTGTACCAATAAGAAGTCCACCAATAGCAACATCTGCTAATGGGCTTAATCTTTCAAGTCCTACTGCTTGTTCAAGTGCTATTGGAATCATACCTGCAATAGTACCAAATGCAGTCATCATAACAGGACGAAATCTAATAGTTACACTATTTATAGCACTATCAAACGGTGTTTCACCTTTTTCTTTATGTGCTTGATAAAAATCTATAAGTAATACTGCATTTTTTATAATAATCCCAAATAAAAGTAATATTCCTAAAAGACTAGGCATACAACTAGGTTTATCAAATAGCAACATCCCCCAAGAAGCTCCAATAAGAGATAAAGGTAACACTAGTATCATAATAAATGCCATTCTTACACTTCTATAAATAGCAATTAAACACATAATTAATACAACTATACCTAAAGTTATAGCTTTTATCATTCTTTTAAAGCTATCATTTATTTGTGCCATATCTCCTGTTTGAGTTATAATAAATCCATCATTTTTTACACTTTTTAGAGCTTCTATTGTATCGTTTGTTAGGTGGGTAACTGGTCGTTTTGCTCTATATCCATTTACATCTAAAGAGTACATCATATTATCTCTTTCAACTTTTGCAAAAGTTAAGCTTTTTTTAATAGTAGCTATTTGAGATAATGGAACTTCACCAAATTTTGTAGTAATTGGTAGTAGTTTTAAAGTCTCTAAATTTTTTGTAAATCTTTTTTTAAGATACAATCTTACAAATTGAGTATTCATAGATTCTAAATTTGCATTTAGCGATACTATTTGCCCTTTGATTGGGATTTGCATAGCGATATTATAAGGTGTGATACCATATCTTAAAGCTTTATTTCTATTGATATCTATAATATATTCTGTAAAGTCTTTATCCCAGCTAGTTGAAACAGATGTAAGCCCTCTTACCTCTTTCATAGCTTTTTCCACTTTTTTAGAATACTGGCTCATACCATCAATAGTAGGGGCACTAATTCTACTATCAACAGTAGCTTTTACACTAGATACGGCAGTTGCTCCAAAATCATACACATCATTTCGTTTTAAACCCTCAAGATGAGATAATTTTTCTCTAATTATATCTTCAAGTTCCCATAACGATTTTTCTCTTTGAAATCTATTTACTGCATTTATAGTAATAGTTGCTTCAGTTGGTAAGTTTCCACTTCCTAGACTTAAAACTCCTGGTTCACTACCAAAAGCTATAGAGCTTCTTACAACCCAAGGTTGATCATCTAACCATTTTAAAAATGGTTTCAATCTTTTTTGTGCAACATCTGTAGTGCCATTTGCACTAAATCCAATTTGAGCTTTTAAAATACCTGTATCCATAGGTGGCATAGCATCTTTTCCAATAGTAGGCATAACATTTTTTAAACTAAAACCTAAAAATGCTATAACCCCAAGAGTTAATATTACTCTTCTAATTATCTTCCAACCACTATTAGAAAACTTTATAATCCCCTCATAAGGAGCTACTAATCTTCCTATTGTATTTTGATAAAATATCTCAAACATATTTTCTATTTTTGTTTTTTGAACACCATTTTTATAAAGCCTTGCTGAAAGTAGTGGTATAAATGTGATAGATAAAAAATAACTAACCATCAAAGCTATAATCAATGTTTCAATAAGTGGTTTAAATATCTTTTGAGGAAATCCACCTATAAACATAAGCGGAAACAATATAGCAATAGTTGCAATTGTTCCTGCAAAAATGGGATTAAGCACCTCTTTTGTACCATTTTTTATAGCAGTTTGTAGATCCTCTTTTGTCTCAACTAGATGTCTTTCTATATTTTCAAGTACCACAACTGCATCATCTGTTAGCATA
>JAMOPZ010000071.1 GCA_027064245.1 Campylobacterales bacterium | reverse complement strand
AAATATATACTCCATTCATCAATAGGAGATTTTAAACCAAGTTCAAAAAACTTATCTGAAACTTCTCTCAATATATCTTTATTTATGATTTGAGGAGCATGTGAAGAGTACATAAGCATCTCATAATTTTCATCTGCTAATACTTTTTTCATATTTTTTTGACCAGCATCAAATTCACTGTTTTGATAATGCCACTGTAACATATGGTAAAAATAATAAGCATTATAACTACCATCGTTAGATATAAATTTATCTAAGTTTATCTTTTTTAAAACTCTATTATCATCATCTAACATAATAAATTCATCTTTTAAAGATGTTATATTCAATAAAGAAGCTCTTAATAACCAATTTTTACTTACATGATCTCTTGCGGAAAAACCATCAGTATAAGAGCCTAAAATAGTATTTTCATCAATTATTTTTATAGGATGTTTTGAAGATATAGTTTTAAAACTATCTATATATTTTATAGATGTAACAACTATATATTCCTCTACAAAATCTATATTTTCATCTATTGTTTTAATTGTACCTTCTAAATTATGTTTATCTATACTTATAAATACAAATTGAAAAGATTTAAGATGATTCTTTTTTAATTTGATAGATTTTTCATAATTTACAAATATATCAGATATAGAGTTATAAAACTGATCCCAAGATGTTGTTTTAAAGTTATTTTTTATATAAAGTTTCTTAGCTTTATATAACTCTTTATCTTCATAATAAAGAGATATTAGACTTTTTAATTCATTTAAACTACTATAAACAACATAATCAGCAAAATCTTTACCAACTTCATACATAGAACTATTTTTAGATGTTATTGTAATATTGCCATAACCTAACGATTCTGCTATTGGAAGTCCATAACCTTCATATTTAGAAAGGTAAGTAACTAAAAAAGCATTTTCATAAAAACTTTTTAGTGCATTGTCATCTACATTACTTAACAAGAACAGTTGTTTGTCTTTTAATTTATGGTTATTTATCTTATTTAATAATGCTTCATTTTTCCAACCTGGTTTACCTATAAAAACTAAATTTAAATCATCATATTTTTCTGCTAAATTTTCAAAAGCTTCTAAAACATCTGCTTGATTTTTTCTAGGTTCAACAGTACCTACAAATAAAATATATTTTTTATTTAAAATTGATTTAAAAAAAATATCTTCAACCTCTGTTTTAGTATGTAAAAAATCAGAGCCTAAACCAGTAACTCTAGTTGGAATATCTCTAGTAGTATTAAATTTACTTTTAGCTTCTAAAAAATCTTTTTGTGATGAAAAAGAATTAAATAAAACCAAATCACTATTATCATAAACAGATTGTAAAAATGGAATAAAATTTGCTTTTGTTGTATCATGAACTATCTCGGGGAAAAGTATAGGTATAATATCGTGTATAAAATTAAATATAAGAAAACCATTTGATTTTAATATTGGGTATATATAACTTCTTTTATAAATAATATTCCAAGTAGAATCAAGATCAAAAAATGCACTAGGTGTTTGTGGTTTAAAGTTTAAAATATCTATTTTTTTAGTTTTATTAAATTGAAAATTATCTATATTTTCTAAAAAAACACCAATTTCATTATTATTTAAAATAAATGCTTGTTTATCTTTTTCATCAAATGTTATCATTTTAAACTCAACAGTTGTACTTAATGCTGCTCGTTTTACAAACTCTTTTACAACTCTTTGGATACCTGTATTTGCTCTTGCAGATTCTAGTTGAGTTATATCAACGAATATAATCATATCTTATTACCTTGTTTTGCTTTTTGTTCTATTTCTTGTTTTATAGTTTTTAAAAAATTACTCTTATATATTGTTTTTTGAGTTATGCTAGGAGAGTAAGAACTATCTCTTATAGCTACCAATTTCACCTTAATATTTGGAAAATAAACAAAAAATTTATTTGCATATCTTCGTAATGTAAGATTATAAGATAGTTTGAAAAATATACTCTTTAAAATGTTTTTAATCACTCTGTAATCCTTTGTAATTCTATTGTTGATTTTAAGTTACAAAATCCTATATAAAATTTTGTATCACCTAAAGAGATTGTAAAGTCAATTGCATTATCCATCCAATGAAAACATTGTTCAGTATGCCAATCTTCAGTATGTAAGGCTACTCCTAGTGTATATTTTCCTACACCAATATCTAAAGGCAATGTATATATACATCTATAGCTATTATCTTTTGATATAGTTAATTTTTGTTTTTGATAAAAACTATTTGTACCAAATATATCTTGAGAAAATTTATCTCTTATATGGATACCAACTGTTAAATTCTCTAAGTCAATTTTAGAATCAAACTCAATCTCAATATCTACAATATCACCTGTATTAAAATCAACCAATGATAAATTATCTTTTTTAATAGATATATTAGTTAATTTTACATCAAATGTTCCAAAAGAATTATTATTTTGTTTGTCTATATGTATTAAATTATCATTATCATTTAATTTTGCTATTAAAAAATTATAACTATTTATTACAGATTCAGGATCACCTTGCTCTATTACTTTACCCTTATTTAGTAAAATAACTCTATCACATAATAATTTTAAAGAATTGAGATCGTGTGATACATATATGATACTCATATTTTGTTCTTTTCGTTCTCTTAAAGCTTTTGTACATTTTGCACCAAAGTGAGCATCACCTACACTTAAGGCTTCATCTACTATTAAAATTTTAGGATTTGAAAATATTGCTATAGAAAAAGCAAGTCGCATCTTCATACCACTTGAGTATGTTTTAATAGGTTCATAAATATATTCACCTAATTCACTAAATTCTATAATATTGTTTTTATTTTCTTCACACTCTTTTTGAGACATACCTATTAAGGTACCATTTAAAAAAATATTTTCATACCCTGTCATCTCTTGATTAAAGCCAGTTCCAAGTTCTAATAAAGCAGTAACTCTACCATATTTTATAATCTGACCACTCGTAGGTGTAATAACTCCTGCAATTTGTTTTAAAATGGTTGATTTACCAGCTCCATTTGTACCAATGATTCCAAGTGTTTCCCCCTCAAAAAGATCAAAAGATATATCACTATTTGAGATAAATTCTTTATGATAATTTTTTTTTGTAAAAATCTCTTTCAATCTGTCAAAACTTGATTTATATATTTTATATATTTTAGTAATATTTTTTACTTGAAGTATAGGAGTCAATATTATTATCCTATTTTATAACTGAAAATAGATAATTTTTTATTAACTTGTGTTATATCTCTTTGAATAAGATAACTTAGATTTAAGTTTGAATAATGTTGCATTTTTCTATCTCCTTACTATCTATTATTATACTATATGATATCTTTAATTGTACTTATCATTTTTTTATATAAAAATGCAGCTATGCTTAATGTAATAATTGTTAATAATAAAATAATCATAATTTCACTTAAAGATGGTGTTTTAGCATATAAAAATATATCTTGATATAGATGTACAAAATGATAAAATGGATTATATATTAAAAGTGCTGGGTA
>JAMOPZ010000070.1 GCA_027064245.1 Campylobacterales bacterium | reverse complement strand
GCTTATAGATGATTTTGGGTATAAGCCTGATACTAAGTTGAGTGATGGGATTTTTGAGTTTGTTAAGTGGTATAGAGAGTTTTATAAATAATTATGAAAGACATATTATTATCTATAAAAACTGAATATGCTCAAAAAATTTTAAGTAGTGAAAAGTTATTTGAATTTAGGGGCTGGATTTGGAAAAAAGATGTAAACTATGTTTATATATATGCTAGTGGAGAGATAAAAAAAATAGTAGCTAAATTTAAAATAGATAAAATTTTAGAAGATACACCAAATAATATTTGGAGTATTGCTAAAGACAAAGCAGGTGTATCAAAAGAACTTTATTATAGTTATGTAGAGAGTTATAATTATAATAAGATTTTTGCTATCAAAATTGATAATTTAAAAATATTAGATAGAAATAAATATATATCTTTGATAGATTTAGATATAAAAAATGCCCCTCAAAAATTTAAATATTTATCGAATAGTGAATCTAATAAATTAGAAAGGTTATTTAATGAATAGTATTGCTATCTGGGCAGAAAAAGATATTACTGAAACTGTCTTGCACATAAATATATGGCATACTCTAAATCATATTAAGTGGTATAAACAAGTTCAAAATAAATTTGCAAATTATTTTTGTCATATACAAAAGACAAATGAATTTTCTAATTATTTAGAGTTTGGTATTCAATTTAAGAATAATGAAGATGATAATAAAATTTATATTTTTGTTCCTATTTCAGATCTACTAAAAGAAGATATTGAAGATAAAATAATTTTATTAGAAAATGATTTAGTATTGACAAAAGCTTTATTTAATAGTAAAGCTGAAATTGTTTCAGATAATATGAATAATGATGTAATAGTTAAAATAAAAGATAATGTAGAGTTAGTATATAAGAAAATTATAGACTATAAAGTTGAATCAACAAAATCTGGTAGTATTATCGAGATATCTCTTACAAAGATGGAAAAACAACAATACTATAGATTTAGGATAAATAAAATTTATGATTTGATAAAAGAGGTGAATTATAATTCATCTTTAATCGATGGCTATGTTGATAAAAAAGCGATACTAGAGTTTAATGTAAATCATACAAGAAAGATACCTGCTGATATCTTTTCTAAATTTAGAAATATTCAATTTATTAAAATAAACTGTTTTTTATTAACAGATGATGATGTGAACATAGACTCTTTACATAACAGTAACTATTCTGCAAGAATACTAGAAAAACATATATGGAATAAATATGTAGATGAAAACGTTAAAATGTCAAATATAGTAGCTTATCAGTGGGATATTGAAAATGATATAGATAGCTTTTTATTATTATTAAAATTGAATTACCGTATTAAAAAACTATTTTTTTTCATTAAAATGTTGTTCTTTATCATAGCTTTAGGAGCTATAAGTGGTGTAGCTGGAAACTATACGACAGAATATTTAAAAAATTATTCTAAACAAGATAAAACTATAGAAAAACAAAAAAAGGAAGATAAAAATGCATCAACTTTACAAAAAAAATCATAATGATATAATTACTTTTAATAACAATCTAATGATGTTTAATATACTAACTAATAGTATTTATCAAAAAATATCATCAGCTCAGATGTATTATCCAAATTTTTATGAATGGTATCATAATAATGTTATACCATCTCTTATAAATGGAGATAAAGAGTTTATATTTGAATTTGCTTCAGAGAAAATAGTTGGTCTATCTATTATAAAACATAGTGAAAAAAAGCTTTGCCATTTGAGTATATTTGATGAACATAAGAACAGAGGTTATGGTTTAAGATTATTTGAGAAATCTTTTATAAGTTTAAAAACTGACAAACCATTTTTGACTGTTTCAGAGGAGAAATATTTAGAGTTTAAAAAAATATTTGATTATTATGGGTTTGAGCTTACTGATAAAAAGTTAAATTTATATAGAGAAAACAAAATGGAGTACTTTTTCAATGAATAATATTTTAAGATATATGGCATTATCGATTCACTATTTTAGAAAAGGTATCTTACAACTAGAGCATTATTATGTCTCAAAACTTATAAAAATAAATACTAGGAGTTGTTTATATGAAAAATGAATTATCTATATTAATAGCAAGTTTTTCTAAAGCTTATGATATATGGAATATTACAGATTATTATTTTAATAAATATTGGAGTGATAATCCATATAAAGTATTTTTAGGTGCGAATGGTAATGATAAAAAAAAATATTGCCCAAAGAAATGGTTGTATATAAATAAAGGAGCAGATTTATCATGGTCTAAAAGTATGATTGATTATTTAAACTGTATAAATACAAAATATGTATTAGTTTATCTTGATGATTTTGCATTAACAAATAATGTAGTAACAAATAGCATAGATACAATAATTGATTTTATGAATAAAGACAATAGTAAGATGGTAAGACTTTCTTCTCGTCCAAAGCCTGATGTGAAAATCAATTCCATGATAGGTAGAATATCCATAAAAGATAGAGTTCCATATTCTACTAGTTTACAAGCAGCAATATGGGATAAAGAGTTTTTATTAGATTTATTGAAATATGATTTTAATCCTTGGCAGTTTGAAACAAAAGCAGGTAAAACTAATGAAGCCTTTAAAAATAGTGATAAGTTTTATGCTACTTATAATTCAATATTAGAATACAAACATTTTGTTGAAAAAGGTAAATTTTTATCTTTTATTAAAGAAAATGCAAAAAATGATGGTATTTTTTTAGATATTAATAATAGGCTTTTTTGGGATAAAAGTGATATGAATACTAATATTAGTAGTAAAATATATCAATATATACCAAATAAATATAAGAATAAAATTAGAAAAATATTTAATAAAGATGAGTTATAAATATATTGTCGTGTGTAAAAAATGATTAAGGATATAAATTGCTAAATAATTACAAATTAACTACAATTTTTAACTATTTATATATTGGAATTAATATACTTACTGGCTTTATACTTTTTCCTTTGATTATAAAATATTTAGGTTTAGAAGCTTTAGGTGTATTTGGTATTTTATATAGTTTTAAATCTCTTATAGATATAGCAACTAGTTGGTTTAGTAGCTCTATAACTAAGGCACTTTTAAAATATAGCTATTTAAAGGATAATATTATTACACTATCTTTTATAACTAATATTATTTATGGAATCTTAGGATTGATTGCTTTTATCTTATACGGATATTTTTCTCAACCTGATTATTTGTACAGTGCTATTTATTTTGGTGTATTTATATTTTTTAGCTTTGTATCAGTGACATATTTTCAAATTCTTGTTTCCAAATTAAAACAATATCAAGTAGCATTATTTAAAGTGATTCAACAAAGTTTATTTTCTATTACTGCTATTAGTATTTTTATATTTTTTGATAATAAAAGTTTAGATATTATATTTTTAATGTTAGCTATTAGTTCTATAATTTCATTTATACTAGTTGTATTATATTTTCAATTAAATCATAAACTCACATTAACAGTAGATAAAATAAATAGAAAGTTTTTTCATTCTCTTGTTTTATCAAATGGTATACAATATTTTTTTAATTCAGCAACTACTATATTGCTGTTGCAAGTTGATATATTACTTATAAGCTATTTATATGGAAGTGAAAGTGCTGGTGTATATTTGATTGTATGGAAGATACCAAATACTCTGATAATGTTAGGCTGGAGACTCAGTGAACCTTTTTATGCAATAGTAGGTAAAAATATTAAATCAAATAGAAGTGATATTTTAAATCAATTTTATACATTAGAAAAGAAAATATTATTATTATCTGTATTCGCTGGATTAGGTTATATATTTTTAGGTGGTTTTGTACTTGATGTATGGTTAAATGGTGATAATGTACCCAATATTCCATATATGTATGTTGTACCTGCTTGTGTAGTTGTATTATCAGTTATGCAAAGATTGTATTTAAGTGGGAACTATTATACATTAGGATTAAATGTTGTTTCGAAATTACAATTTTTTGAGATAGTGATAAAAATAATATTTATAATATTTTTCTTTAATTATTTTGGTGTATTAGCTCCGATTATTGGTTGGTTAGTTGCATTTATATTTACTATAACTTTTTATAGAAAGAATGCATTAAGGGTTATGATTAATGATTAATATAGTAAGAATTTATATTTATATATTTCCAATATTGTTAGCACTTATTTATCTTAATATGATGTCTAAGTATAGATTAGAATTATCTATACTTACTTTGGGAATATCACTAATAATATATTTTAAAAAGGTTAGAAATAGATATGTTTTTATTTTACTTTTACTTTCTATAATATTATTTGGAATTAGTTTCTTGTTCTCTAATAATAATAACCAATTTGTATATGATATTTTATATTTATTTTCATCTATAATTTATATTTCTATATTTATACATTTTATGAATAAATACAGCTATTTTCACAAATATCAATATATGAAGTATTTAGAATACATTATCTATTTATTCATGGCTATGCCTTTTTATAATTATCTAACAAGACCAATCTATAATGGTGGTAATCAAATGATGTATTATATAATAGGAATATATTTACTTTATTTAGCTCTATCTATTAATATGCAAAAAATAAATAGAAATTATTTACTTTTATTTATAATGTTAGTATTTGATATGTTAATAGCTAAAAACAGAGGTTCTTTCCCTCTAATTCTGAGTTTATTTTTATTTAATATTTATATATATAATTTAGCTTATATCAAAGGATACTATGTTAAAAATATAACATTTATTATTGTAAGAGTTATTATAATTTTTATTATTGGGCTACTTCCAATTTTGATGTATTTTGGTCTTGGAGAATCATTATTAAGCATATTTATTGCTAGAACACAAACTTATTCTGATGGTGGAGTAGATGGAAGATTATGGTTGTTTATAAAGTGGATTGAATACTTTTATGATATTTACATATTAAATGTTATTTCGATATCTCCTCAAGATATGAGAATAGAACTTGGTCCTCATAACACGATACTATATTTAGTATATAATTATTCAATTTTTGGAATCGTAATGTATTTTTATTTTATATATAAAATTACTAGTATTGCTTCATTTATTACAAATAGTTTTATGCTTAAAACTTCAATTATATTAATATTAATATCAATTGTAATGCTACTAAATACAGCTAGTCTATTTTTAACACATGATTCAGTTGTTTGGATTGGGATAATATTATTTTTCTATTCATTACATACAAGAATTAAACAAAAATCAATTAAGGTTTAAAATAATGTATAACTCACTACAATATCTAAGAGGAATATCAGCTATATTAGTTGTATATTTTCATCTTTGGCAAACAACAGGTGAACAAGGTGTAGCTATATTTTTTGTGATAAGTGGATTTATTATGATGGATATAGTACATAAAAAAGAAAGAACTGCTTTTGCATTTTTTAAAGCAAGATTTTTTAGGATAGCACCTCTGTATTATATTTTAACTATTTTGACTTTACTCTTTGGTATTGCTTATGACCCAACTGTTCTAAGAATAATACAAAGTTTTAGTTTTACAGCTCTTGGTTCAGTTCTACCTGTTGGTTATACCTTAACTTATGAGTTTATATTTTATACTTTAGTATCACTATCTATATATAAATGGGGGGGGCAATTTCAAAGAAATATGTTTGTAATGATAGCTCTCATCATCGGAGATACTATGCTTAACTATATACTTACATCAAGAGGTTTTGAGTACGGAAACTATTTTTGGTTTTTTATATTTGGAATGGCTAGTTTTTATATAATTAAAAATAGTAATTTATCAAGTATATTTCAAAATAAGCTTTTTCTTTTAGTTGTGTTATTATCATCTTTTATATATCTATTTTTTGGTAAATATTTAGGTTTAGGATATTATGTAGATGATGTAAATCACTATTTGTATAACAATCTTATACCATCATTTTTCATAGTTACTTCTATATTGCTATTAGAAAAAAGTCATATTGATTTTGATAATAAAATATTAATACTACTTGGTAATGCATCTTATTCTATATATCTTACTCACTACATACTCATACATTCTGTACATGATTACTATAGTAAAGATTTTAGTAATTTATTATTATTTATTGGGTCTATTATATTAGGAGTTTTGACTTATTTATATTTAGAATTACCAATGACAAAATATACACATAAATTTATAAAAAAGGAAAGATAAAAATGTTAAATATTAGAGTAAATAATTTAGGAAATATAAAAGAAGCAGATATAAAACTAAATAAACTTACAATCTTTTGTGGTGAAAATAATAGTGGAAAAACATATCTAAATTATATACTATATGAATTATTAGATAAACGATTTACACTAAGGCACAACATATTTGAAAGTATAGTAAAAGAAACTAAAGAAAATGGTTCTATGCAAATAAATATAAATAGTTTTTTAAAAGATAATTTTGATAAATTAAAAAATTCATTTGAAAAACATTTTGAAAAATCATTAGATAGATTTTTTAGTGCTACTCAAGATTCGTTTGATGATTTTAAACTTAACATAAATCAGACTTTAGAAGAAACACAAACCTCTTTTAAAGAGTTGAAATTTAATGAAGAGTTATCAATAGGAAAAAATAAAAATATAGTATGTAAGATTATAAAAGAGAATGATATTGAAGTTATTATAATCATAAAAGATATAGATTTACCTAGTGATATGTATGTAGATTTTATAAGTAATCTGTTTTTTAAATATATTTTTAGAGATATGTTCCATGATACTTTTTTATTGCCAGCAGAGAGAACAGGACTAAATCTATTTTATCAAGAATTAAATTTAAATAGAAATACACTTATAAATCATCTTCAAAAATCAAAAATCAATCCTATGGATGTAATCAAAGATATGATAGTATCAAAATATCCTCAACCCATAGCTGATTATATAGAGTTTTTAAATGATACTATAAATCTAAAGAAAAATAAAAGTGAATTTAGAGAGTTAAATACAGTATTACACAATAAAATCATAAAAGGTAAATACCAAGTAACAAATGATGGCATCTCTTTTTTACCATATAAAACATATTTTAAAGGGAACAATCATCAGCCTAAAATAGATTTGCATATGGCATCATCTACTGTTAAAACATTTTTTTCACTTGAATTTTATCTTGAACATATGGCAACTAAAGGTGCTTATCTTATCATAGATGAGCCAGAACTAAACCTACACCCTGATAACCAACGAAAAACAGCAAGATTAATAGCTCAAATAATAAATAAAGGTGTTAATATAATCATCTCTACACATAGTGATTATATAATAAGAGAGTTAAATAATCTGATTATATTAAAAGATGATTTTAGCTCAAAACAAAAATTAATGACAAAGTATAAATATACCCAAGATGAACTTTTATCAAAAGATGATATAAACTCATATTTACTTACAGATGGAACAGTTGAACCTATGAAGATAACATCAAATGATGGTATTATAGCAAAGACTTTTGATGATGTTATCAACAAACTAAATAGTTCATCTGATGATATATATTATACAAAATTAGAAGAGTTAGAAGATGAATAAAACTTTATTTGAAATATTGGATGAGATAATCGATATTAGATTTAAAATAAGCAATAGTGGTGGTAAGATTATATTTGATGAACCACAAAGAGAACCTAATAAATGCACTAAAGTAGAGATACAAACAAATAAAAAAGTATTTGCTATGAGTTTAGATAGTGGAGATAAAGTTTTTAATTGTTTTAATGATAGTATTGAAAATATCACTAAAAAAAATGATGGGATATTGATATATCAAGAGAAAAATAAATTTGTAGTTTTGTTAATAGAACTTAAATCATTATCGCAAGGGACTTACTTAAAACAACTAAAAGCTGGCAAAAACTTTATAGAATATCTAATAAAACAGATAAATCTTTTTTATCAAATCTCAATTCAAGAAAATGATTTAATATTTCGTGGCTTACTTTTTAAATTGTTTAGAAATACACCATCTAAAGGTACTACAAAAAGAGAAAAATTAAGATTTAATGATGCCGAAGGATTATTGGTAGCAAGGTTGGCTTGTAATAATTCTTATAAATTACAGATGTTTAGAGAGGGGATAGCAATTTGATAAATAGAATTGTAGAAAAAATAGCATACAAAAAATCCAACAAAGATTATAGTTTAAATAATATTTTAGATTATGTTACTAATAATACAGAATACTATAAGAATTTTAGTGCTACAGATTTAAGTAGTTTTCCTATTTTAACTAAAGATATAATAAGAAATCAGTTTGAAAATTTAAAATCTAAAGACTTAAATAGCCGTAAATGGTGGATAAATACATCAGGTGGTTCTACTGGTGAGCCTGTGAAATTTATACAAGATAAAGAGTATTTATTACAAAGTAGATATACAACATATCAAGAGAAACAAAAACTTGGATATAAATTTGGAAATAATTTTATAAAGCTTTGGGGCGATGAAAAAGAGATACTGAATAATAGTCAATCACTTAAAAGTAAACTAATTAATAAAATAAAAAATATAACTTTTTTAAATAGTTTTAATATGTCTCAAGAAAATATGTTTACATTTGTAGAAAATATTAATAAAAAACAACCTAAACTTATAGTTGCTTATGCTCAAGCTATGTATGAGTTAGCAAAGTTTGTAGAAGAAAATAATTTAAATATTCAAAATGTAGGTTCTATTATTACAAGTGCAGGAACTTTATATCCATTTATGAGAGAAACTATAGAGAAAAACTTTAATACAAAAGTTTATAATAGATACGGAAGTAGAGAAGTTGGAAATATAGCTTGTGAAGAGCCAGATATAGCTGGTTTGGTAATTACAAATGATGTGTATATTGAGATAGTTGATGAAAACGGAAACCTTTGTCCAAATGGTATTGAAGGCGACATAATAGTAACATCTTTAATTAATTATGCTATGCCTTTGATTAGATATAGAATTGGTGACAGGGGTATTTTAAATAGAACTAAATATGATTTTCCAATTTTAGAAAAAGTTAGTGGTAGAAATGTTAATATGTTTAAGACTAGAGACAATAAACTGATAGATGGAGAGTATTTTACTCATTTAATATACAATAAATTTTGGATAAAAAAATTTCAAATTATTCAAAAGTCATTTGATTTAATTGAAGTTAAAATAGTTAAAGACTTAGATGAAAATAAAAAAGATTTATTAAATATTGAAGATGGAATTAAAAAAATTATGGGAAAACAATGTAAAATTATTTTTACTTTTGTTAATGATATACCACCATTAAAATCTGGTAAATATTTATATACAATTTGTGAATTAAATGAAAAATAAAATATTATACATCCACCCAGCTACTAGAACTTACAGAGTTAGTATATTTGAGTTATTGTCAAAAAAATTAGGTGTAGAATTTTTTTGGAGTGGTAAATCAAAATCAGGTACTCATATAAGTGAAGAGATAAATAGAATACTGCAAGATACAGATATAAAATATACTCAAGCTAAAGAACTACATAATTTCCCAATAGATAACTTTTCTTGGCAACTTTTTAAGTTACCATTCCAAGGATATAAAATATATATATTCTCAAATATTACAGGTGTTCCATATTTATTGTTAGCTCCACTTTTAAAACTATTTGATAAAAAAATAATTCTTTTTGATGAATTATGGAAGTACCCAATAGAGGTAAATAAATATAAAAAGATTTATCCTTATATAAAGTTTTTATCTAAATATTGTCTTGATGGTGTAGTAACAGCAGGAAGTAAAGCAAAAGAGTTTTATGTAGATGAGTTGAATTTTCCAAAAGATAAAATAGAGATAGCCTATAATACTACAATAGATACAAAAGAATATATCAAAGATAAAACTTTAGATAAGATTATAAAAGATAAATTAGATAAAATTACATCAAAAAAAAGACTTTTATATCTAGGGCGAATAGTTAAGTATAAAGGTTTAGATATTTTAATAGAAACTATGAAAGATATAAATCAAGAGTATGATTTGGTAGTCATAGGTGATGGAGAGTTTAAAGCAGAGTGTGAAAAACTTGTAGATGAATTAGGTCTAAAAAGTAGAGTGTATTTTTTAGGAAGTTGCCTATCAAATGAAGCACCATATTATTATAAAAATAGTGATATATTTGTATTGCCTACTAGATTTAGACTTGATGCCAATGTTCAGATTGAAAGTTGGGGATTTACTGTAAATGAAGCTATAGCTTTGGAGTGTCCTGTAGTTACGACTACCGCTGTTGGAAGTGGATATGACTTGATTGTAGATGGAATTACTGGTGGATTGGCTGATGCTGGAGATGTAGAAAGTTTAGTTGAGAAGATAAGCTTTGTGATTGATAATAATATAGATAATGTAATTGGTAAAAAAGCAAGAGAACATTTAATGAAAGTTTGTAATTATGATGATAACTATTTGGCTTATGAGAAAATTATTAAAAAGGTTTTGAATAATGATTAGATCAGAGAATAATAGAGTAGATTTTTTAGATTTTCTAAGAGGTGTAGCAATATTTTTAGTTTTTTTATCGCATACTCATCATTTAATTAATATAGATTTTATACATCAATTTGGAAATTTATTTTCAAGAGGAGTTCAACTTTTTTATTTGGTATCTGGGTTTACAATATATATGATATATATTAATAAAATAAAATCAAGTAATGAACTAAACAAATATTTAATTAAAAGATTTTTTAGGATTATGCCTTTACTTTTCATTTTAATTCCAATTTATTACTTCACTTTTGGTTTAAGTTTAAAATATGAATCAACTTTGCCTGATTGGTATCATATATTATCTCATTATACTTTATTATTTGGTTTTCATCAAGAAACAATGAGTTCAATAATAGCTCCTGCTTGGTCTATATATGATGAATTTTTATTTTATATAATATTAGGTTTAATATTATATAAAAGTAATATAAAACTTTACAATACAAAGATAATAATCTTCTTCTTTTCAATTAGTATCGCTACATTTATATTGGGAAATTTACTATATAGTAATGATATGATATTTAAAACATATTTGTTTTTATCTCCTTTAACTCAAATGTATATTTTCTTTGTGGGGGGGGTATTCTAATGCTTAAAAATAAAATAAAGATAATTAAATATTATTTTTATCTTTCATTAATTATATTAATAAGCTACTCATTGTTTTTAAATAGTACCACACTATCAGTATATTTAACAGTTTTCTTATTTAGCGTAATTATGCTCTATTTGTCTCAAAATAATATTAATTATAATAAATTCTTTTTATTTTTAGGAAAGATTAGTTTTTCATTTTATTTAATTCATTATGGAATAATTAAAATATTTGAAAATAATAACTTATTTGAATTAAATAATTATTTAGCAGTTGTAATTATTTTTGTTATAACTATCGTTATATCTTCTTTAGCATATAAATATGTAGAAAATATATTTATAAATATAGGTAAAAATTTACTAAGGAAAAGTGATGCAAAATAAAAAAATAGTATTTTTAATAAACTCTCTTGATGGTGGTGGAGCTGAAAGAGTAGTATCAACTTTACTTAATCATTTTGTAAATGATTATGAATGTTGTTTGATTTTAATGGAGAATAAAATAAGCTATGATTTAGATAGTCGTATAAATATAATCCACTTAAATGAAAGTCAGAATCAAAATGGAATAGTTAAACTTCTTAGACTGCCTATTATTGCATATAAATTATATAGAATAATTAAAGACAATAATATTGCACAAATTATTAGTTTTTTACATAGAGCAAATTATGTAAATGCTATATCTAAATATATATCATCTCATCAAGTTATATTAAGTGAAAGAATAGCATCTAGTTCTATATATAGTGATAATTCTATAACATCAAAAATTAGTAAATATTTGATAAAAAAACTATATTCTAAAGCTGATTTAATAATACCAGTTTCAAAAGCTATAAAAAATGATTTGGTAAATAACTTTAATATAAAAGTAAAACAGGAAGTCATTTATAATCCTTATGATATTGAAAATATCAAAATATTATCTAAAGAAAATATAGATATAAAAATTCAAAAAGAAAAAAGTATTATAACTGTTGGAAGTTTACAAAAAAGAAAAAATCATAGTTTACTAATAAATGCATTTTCTAAAATTGAAAACAATGAATATAAATTATATATTTTAGGTATTGGTAATGAGGAAGATAATTTAAAACTCTTAACAAAAGAACTAAATATAGAAAATAGAGTGATATTTTTAGGTTTTGATAATAATCCTTACAAATATTTATCAAGATGTTCAATATTTGTTTTAAGTTCCAATAGTGAAGGTTTTCCAAATGTTTTAGCTGAAGCTATGGTTTGTGGCTGTAGTGTGATTAGTACAGATTGTTTAAGTGGTCCTAGAGAGATTTTAGCTCCAAATAGTGATGTAGAATTTCAACTTAAAGATAAAAATGAATTAGCTCAATTTGGTATATTAACACCAATTAATAATATTCAAAAAATGACTGAATCTATAAATTTATTAATAAAAACGGATAGTATATTGAATAGTTATAGTAAAAAATCTATTGAACGGTCAAATGATTTTAATATAGAAAAAATAGTTAATGAATATATAAAAGTATTGAAGGTAGATTAAAATGAAAAAAATAATTTTAGTGGGAAATACTTCTTGGAGTATGGTAAAATTTAGATTAGGCTTAATCAAAGAATTAATTAATCAAAAATATGATGTAACTATTATTGCTCCTTATGATAATAATTCAAATGAATTAAAACTATTAGGGTGCAAATATATAGATATAGACATAGATAATAAAGGATCTAATCCATTAAAAGATTTCAAATTAATTTTAAATCTAAAAAATATTTATAAAGAAATAAATCCAGATTTAATAATTCATTATACTATTAAACCAAATATATATGGAACAATAGCATCTAAGATAGCTTGTTTTAAATCAATTGCAGTTGTAACAGGTCTTGGATATACATTTATAAATGATTCCTTAGTATCTAAAGTAGCAAAATTATTATATAAGTTTTCATTTAAATTCTCAAATAAAGTCTTTTTTATAAATGATGATGATAAAAATGAGTTTATAAAATCTAATCTAGTTAAAGAAAATAAAATTATTTCAATAGCAGGAGAAGGTGTAAATACTAAATTTTTTAATGATGAAAAAAATATCAGTAACAAAAATATGAAATTTATATTAATTGCGAGAATGCTTTGGGATAAAGGAATTGGTGAATATGTCGAAGCTTCAAATTTACTAAAACAAGATTATCCAAATGTTGAATTTGGACTTTTAGGTTATCTTGATGTCGATAATCCAAGAGCTATATCAAAAATACAAATGACTAAATGGGAAGAAGAGGCTAATATTAAGTATTATGGTTCTACAGATGATGTTAAAAGTTTTATATTTAAAAGTGATTGTATTGTATTACCATCATATAGAGAGGGCATAAGTATGATACTTATGGAATCTGCATCAATGTCTAAGCCATTAATTGCTACTAATGTACCAGGATGTAAAGATTTGATAGATGATGGAAAAAATGGTTATTTATGTCAGCCAAAGAACTCAAAAAATTTAGCTGAAAAGATGGAAAAAATGTTGAATTTAAATAAAAAAAATAGAGAAAAAATGGGTCAAAATGGAAGAATAAAAATGATAAAAACCTTTGATGAGAGTATTGTAATAAATAAATATTTAAAAGAAATAATAAAATTAATAGGAGACAAATAAAATGACAAAACAAAAGATAGCCCTAATAACAGGAATAACAGGACAAGATGGCTCATACCTAGCAGAGTTCTTACTAAAAAAAGGCTACATAGTTCATGGTATCAAACGCCGAACTTCCCTTTTTAATACAGACCGTATAGACCACCTATACCAAGACCCTCATGTAGAGAACCGTAATCTAATTCTTCACTACGGAGATATGACAGACTCTATGAATCTAACTCGTATCATCCAAGAGACACA
This sequence comes from Campylobacterales bacterium, assembly GCA_027064245.1. Lineage (GTDB taxonomy): Bacteria > Campylobacterota > Campylobacteria > Campylobacterales > Arcobacteraceae > JAIOSF01. The sequence goes on along the minus strand of JAMOPZ010000070.1, from coordinate 4,021 downwards.
ACCTGATGAAATATACAATCTAGCAGCTATGAGTCATGTAGCAGTTTCATTTGAAACACCAGAATATGTAGCCAATGCAGATGGTACAGGAACTCTTAGAATCCTTGAGGCTGTTAAACTTTTAGGACTAAGTAAAAAAACTAAAATCTATCAAGCATCTACTTCTGAACTTTACGGAAAAGTACAAGAAACACCACAGAGTGAAACAACTCCTTTTTACCCTCGCTCTCCTTATGCCGTAGCTAAAATGTATGCTTACTGGATAACTGTAAATTATAGAGAAGCTTATGGTATGTTTGCATGTAATGGAATTCTTTTTAATCATGAGTCTCCTGTTCGTGGTGAAACATTTGTAACTAGAAAGATTACTCGTGCCGCTTCTAAAATAGCTTTAGGATTGCAAGATAAGTTATATTTAGGAAACCTTGATGCGAAAAGAGATTGGGGTCATGCTAAAGATTATGTTCAGATGATGTGGCTTATCCTTCAAGCTGATGAAGCCGAAGATTGGGTTATTGCTACTGGTGAGACTACAACTGTTCGTGACTTTGTGAAGATGGCGTTTAAATATGCTGGTATAGAAGTAGAGTTTAAAGGTGATGGAGTAGATGAGAAAGCTTATGTAGTTAGCTGTTCTAATCCTAAGTATCAAGTAGAAGTAGGTAAAAATATTGTATCTGTAGATCCTAAATACTTTAGACCTACCGAAGTTGATTTACTTTTAGGTGACCCTACTAAGGCAGAAACTAAACTTGGTTGGAAAAGAGAGTATAAACTAGAAACACTTGTAAATGATATGATGCAGTCTGATTTAAAACTTATGACTAAAGATGTTTATCTTCAAGATGGTGGGTATAAGACTTTGAGTTATTTTGAATAGATGCAAAAAGTTTTAGAAGAGATTGGGAAGGGTATTATAGCTTTTGCTAATATTGTGACTGCGTTAGTCTTTGTAAAAGATTATTTTGACAAAGATAATGGTAACTCATTAGTATTTGGTATAATATTTTGGATATTTGCTTATGTTGTAGGTTCACTTTTTATAAAAAAATCAGATCAGAAAGGAAATTAAATGGATAGTACAAATTTATTTTTAGTATCATTTACTATTTTATTTGCCATCATGGGTATAGTTGTTTACAATATAGATTTTACGAAATGGGATAATAAACACTCACATGAATAAAACTTCAAAAATATACATAGCAGGACATCGTGGTCTTGTTGGTTCAGCAATCGTAAAAAATCTTGCGTCGAAAGGTTATACAAACTTAGTGTATAAAACACATAAAGAGTTAGACCTATTAAACTCTAACGAAGTAGCAGAATTTTTTGCTACTGAAAAACCAGAATATGTAATACTTGCAGCTGCAAAAGTTGGTGGGATAATTGCTAACAACACTTACAGAGCTGATTTTATATATGAAAATCTCCAAATTCAAAACAATGTAATCCATCAATCTTACTTAAATGGTGTTACAAAATTACTATTTTTAGGAAGTACTTGTATCTACCCTAAAAATGCTCCACAACCTATGAAAGAAGATAGCTTACTGACATCAGAATTAGAATACACAAATGAACCTTATGCCATAGCAAAAATAGCAGGTATTAAAATGTGTGAGTCTTATAATTTGCAATATGAAACAAACTTTATATCTGTAATGCCTACTAATCTTTACGGACCTAATGATAATTTTGATTTAGAGACCTCTCATGTACTTCCTGCCTTATTAAGAAAAATGCACGAAGCAAAACTAAATAATAGTTCTCAAGTTGAAATTTGGGGAAGTGGAAAGCCAAGAAGAGAGTTTTTATATAGTGAAGATATGGCTGATGCTTGTGTATTTATACTAGAGAGTAGAGATTTCAAAGATACATATACTCAAGAAAAAAATACAAATGATACCTGCACACCAAATAGCATTAAACATACTGAGATAAAAAATACTCATATAAATATCGGTACAGGTGTAGATATAAGTATTAAAGAACTTGCATTAACAATTAAAAAAATAGTTGACTATAAAGGGGAACTTTATTTTAATGATATAAAACCTGATGGTACAATGGTAAAATTAACAGACCCTTCAAAACTGCATGCGCTTGGTTGGAAACATAAGGTTGAACTTGAAGAGGGAATAACTACTATGTATAGATGGTATCTAAAGAGTTTAGATGACTAATATAATATTATGTGGTGGAAACGGTACAAGACTATGGCCAATAAGTAGAACACTTATGCCAAAACAGTTTGTAAAACTATTTGATGATAAATCACTTTTTCAACTCACAGTTAAGAGAAATTCTAAAGTATGTGATAGTCAGTTTATAGTTTCAAACACTGAACAATATTTTTTAGCATTAGACCAACTTGAAGAGATGAAAAAAGAAAATAATAGATATTTACTAGAACCAATAGGGAGAAATACTGCACCTGCTATCGCGCTTGCTTGTATGGCTCTTGAAGCTGAGGAGATAGTTGTAGTAACGCCTTCGGATCATCTGATAAAAGATGAAATAGAGTATGCTAAAGTTTTAGAACAAGCAAAACAATTAGCAAGTGAAGATAATCTTGTAACTTTTGGGATAACTCCATCATTTGCTGAAACTGGATTTGGGTATATAGAAGCGAATGGTCTTGATGTAAAAGCATTTCATGAAAAACCTAACTTTGAAACAGCAACTTCGTATCTTAATGCTGGAAACTATTATTGGAATAGTGGAATGTTCTGTTTTAAAGCAGGAATATTTTTAGAGGAACTTAAAAAGTATTCTCCTGAAGTTTATGAAACATCATTACAAGCATTAGAAAACTCTTCTAAAGATGAGATGATAAGAATTAAACATGAAGATATGCTTAGTATTCCTGAAGATAGTATCGACTATGCCGTAATGGAAAAATCTAAAATTGTGAAAGTTATCCCATCAGATATAAACTGGTCGGATGTTGGAAGCTTTGATGCCCTTTTTGAAGAGTTACCAAAAGATGAGAATAATAATACGACTAATGATAAACATATATCAATAGATAGTAAAAATAATTTAATATATGGTGTAAATAAATATATAGCAACAATAGATGTTGAAGATTTAATTATTGTAGATACGGGAGATGCTCTTTTAGTTAGTAAAAAAGGGAGTTCTCAAAAAGTAAAACAAGTAGTAGCTGAACTTAAAAAAACTACACAGCTTCATAACATACATTTAACAGGACATAGACCTTGGGGAACTTATACAGTTCTTGAAGATACAGTTGGTTATAAAATAAAACGAATAGAAGTAAAACCTGGAAAAAGATTATCTCTCCAAAAACATTTTCATAGAAATGAGCATTGGACTGTTGTAAGTGGAACTGCTACGGTAACAGTTGGTAATACAACTAAGCTTATCCGACCAAATGAATCAACTTATATAAAAATGGGAGAGCTTCATCGTTTAGAAAATGAAGGAAAAATTCCTGTTGTTATGATAGAAGTGCAAGTTGGTGAATATACTGGGGAAGATGATATTGTTCGGATTGAGGATGATTTTAAGAGATTATAAATCGTCAAGGTTTGAAAGTGGCTTGTTTGGAAAGAATAAAATTAACCCCAAGCTTTACTCTATTTCAAATAAAGACTTATTGGGGGATTCTGTTAGCAGTATATCTAATAATAATAAAAAGAGTCTATAGTTGAAAAATGCATACAACTCAAAAATTAAACAATAGAGACAAAGGATTCAAAATGTTAGCATTAAATATTGATAATAAAGAGATTGAAAATTTCTATAAAGAAGAGTGTAATGGCAAACAATCAGCATTTGTTGAGAATATGCTTCAATATATAAAAACTTATAAAATTAAAGCATCTATTAAACAGGGTATGCAAGAAATTAGAGAGATGCAATCAAGTAAAAGAGTGGAGCAAGACTTAAAAAGTTTTTTATTGGAACTGAACTAGGAAATAACACCTATAAAGTTAGAATAAAAAATAGAGATAACAATAAAGGTAAAAGTGCTGGTTATAGAATAATTACT
>JAMOPZ010000069.1 GCA_027064245.1 Campylobacterales bacterium | reverse complement strand
TAAATGTTGTATTATATGATATTATATGATACTAACTGAGACTATTATATCGTAATAAAGCTTTATGTTAAAGGGTTTATGAGTATTTATGATATGTTATGAGATTAAGAAGTGGCGGACAGAGAGGGATTCGAACCCTCGGTACCGTTACCAGTACGCATCCTTAGCAGGGATGTGGTTTCAGCCAACTCACCCATCTATCCGTTTGTTATTTCGTCAGAATTATAATATATATAACCTTATATCATTATTAAAATGAAATTTAATTTAGAAATTAAATCAAATAATCTATAAAAGAAAGGTAAAAATACCTTTCTTTTATTAACCATTTACTATATTTTCTATTTTTTGTACAATAGATGGATCTTCAAGTGTTGAGGTATCTTGAGTTATAGCCTCACCTTTTACAATAGATCTTAAGATTCTTCTCATAATTTTACCACTTCTAGTTTTTGGAAGATCTGGTACAAAGGCCATATCATCACAAAGTGCAATTGCTCCAATTTCAGTTTTGATTAGACTATTTATCTCTTTAATTATTTCTAATTCATCTGCTATACCATCATCTGATTTTAATACAACATAAGCAAAAATCCCTTCACCTTTTATATCGTGAGGCTTACCTACTACTGCAACTGCTGCAACATTGTCATGTTTTTTAATAGCAGCTTCAACTTCAGCAGTACCCATTCTATGACCACTTACATTTATTACATCATCAGTTCGTCCTGTAATAGTAATATAATCTTCATCATCTATCATAGCTCCATCACCTGTAAAATATACTGGCTTTCCATCTTTTTTACAATCCCCAAAATATGATTTTTTAAATCTTTCAGGATCATTCCATATAGTTCTTATCATACTTGGCCATGGCTTTGTAATACACATAAACCCTTTTTCACCTCTTGGAGTTGGTGTTCCATCTTCTTCAATAACTTCTGCTACGATTCCTGGAAGTGCAAATGTAGCACAAGCAGGTTTTATAGGAGTTGCAGCTGGAAGTGGAGATATCATATGTCCTCCAGTTTCTGTTTGCCAATAAGTATCAACTATACTACATTTTGATCCACCAACCTCTTCATAGTACCATTTCCAAGCAGCAGGATCAATTGGCTCTCCTACAGTTCCTAGTATTCTAAGACTTGATAAATCATATTTACTAGGTTCATCTGCTCCCATTTTGTGTAGAAGTCGTATAGCAGTTGGTGCTGTATAAAATTGATTTATTCTATACTCTTCTACCATTTGCCAACATCTTCCTGCATCTGGAAAAGTTGGAACTCCCTCAAACATAACAGTTGTAGCACCTGCAGCTAATGGTCCATAAACAATATAAGTATGACCTGTAATCCAACCTACATCTGCAGTACACCAATAAGTATCATTATCTTTAATATCAAACACCCACTCCATAGTCATTTGCGCCCATAAGATATATCCAGCAGAACTGTGTTGTACCCCTTTTGGTTTTCCTGTACTTCCACTAGTATATAGTAAAAATAAAGGATCTTCACTATCCATAGGTTCAGATTTACAAAAACTTGATTCATTTTTTATTAATTCATTATAGCTATAATCTCGTCCAGCAACCCAAGTAATCTCTTGCTCATTTCTTTCAACTACACAAACTTTTTCTACACATTCACAACCATGCTCTAATGCTGTATCAACAACTGGTTTTAACATATAAGGCTTACCTTTTCTAAAAGCACCATCTGCAGTTACTACTAGTTTTGCACTAGCATCAATTATTCTATCTCTTAGGGCTTCTGCACTAAAACCACCAAAAACTACACTATGAATTGCTCCTATTTTTGCACAAGCTAGCATAGTAATAGCAGCTTCAGGAATCATTGGCATATATACTACTACTCTATCACCTTTTTTTATATTAAATTGATTTTTAAACATATTGGCAGTTTTACTTACTTCATAAGCTAACTCTCTGTATGTTAATATTCTTTTATCACCATTATCCCCTTCAAAAATAATAGCTGCTTTATTTTTTTTCGTTTTTAAGTGTCTATCTATACAGTTATAAGCTACATTTAGTTTTCCACCATCAAACCATCTATAAAATGGAGCATTACTTTCATCTAAAGTTCTTGTAAAAGGCTCAAACCAATCTAGTTTTTCTTTTGCAAATTTTGCCCAAGTACCTTCATAATCTTTTTCAAACTCTTCAACTAGCTCTTTATACTCACACATATTTTTTATAAGTGGCTCTTGAAACATCTCTTTTTTTGGATAAAATTTATTGTTCATTCTTTACTCTCCTAATTTTTTTATATTATATTATAAATTTATTAAATAGCATTTTAATAGCATTTTAACGATCTGAATAAAATAAATTTTATATAGTTTCAATAAGTTACATTTTTAATTTTAAAAGTAATTATGTTATAATATAAATAAAAAAGAAAGGTGAGAATGTCTATTCTACAAATAATAGTATGTGATAAAAACTACTCTATTGAAGATAAAGTATCAAATATATTAGATGCACTATTTTATATCAAAAAAAATAAAAATCACTCATTAGCTTTTAGAAGTGGATGTAAAAGTGGAGTTTGTGGAAGTTGTGCTATAAGGATAAATGGTATTGAAAAATTAGCTTGTAAAACTCCTATAAAAGAAAATGATACTATAGCACCTCTTAAAAATAGTAAGGTTGTAAAAGATCTTATTATTAATCTTGATATTCAAGAAACTTTTTTAAAAAAATCAAAGGCATTTTTAGAAGAAAAAAGTACACAGGTTATAACTCAAATTGATGAAAAAGATATAGATATAGAATCAAACTGCATATTGTGTAATAGTTGCTATAGTTCTTGTCCTGTTTATGAGTATGATAAAAAATTTCAAGGACCTTTTGCATTAAATAGGGCATTTAGATATATAAATGATAAAAAAGAAAATAATAAAAAATCAAAAATAGATGCTATTCAAGATAATGGTATTTGGCAGTGTACTTTATGTGGAAATTGTAATATGGTATGTCCAAGTTATATCAATATAAAGGAAAATATTATAAAACTTCGTAATTTATCAGCTCAATTTGGATATAATGACCCAAATATTCAAAATTTTGGTGGTAATTTTTCTACTGATTTTGGGTTTAATCCCAATAATTTTTAAAGGATAATAATGAATTGTAATAATAAAAATATAAGAATCTTATATGTAGATGATAGTGCAACTATTAGAGATATGGTTGAGTCTACACTATTTGAACTAGGTTATGTAAATATAATAGGAGCAATAGATGGTAAAGATGCTGTTGAAGTTATAGAACAAAATGAAGATGATGATTTTGATTTTATAATTACTGATATTAATATGCCAAATATGGATGGATTTGAATTTATATTATATCTTAGAAATGGATTTGATTATGCTTCGACACCAATTATGGTACTTACAACAGAATATTCTAATGCTATGAAACAAAAAGGAAAAAATGTAGGTGCAACATCTTGGATAGTAAAACCATTTAATAAAGAGTTATTGCATAGAGCAATTTGCGATACAATAAAAAAAGTTGAAGAGGAATAGCAATGGCAATAACAAGATTT
>JAMOPZ010000068.1 GCA_027064245.1 Campylobacterales bacterium | reverse complement strand
TTAGTGGATGTGATTTTATATTGTGTAATATATGGTTGCGTAGCACCACATCCTACAAAAATAAAAATAAAAATAGATATACTTAGAATTTTTAACATAGTTTACTCTCCTGGACCTTTTTTAATCTCTTGCGTTTTAAACAAGATATCAGCTGGACTTTTTTGGTATTTACTGATCGCTTCTTCTATTTTTATCATAAGATTCTCCATCTCCATTAAAGAGTTGTTCATAGTTGGAATTGTATCTTGTGTTATCTTTTTTAAATTAAATTGACCACTTGTAACCGCTTCTTCTATTTGTGTCATTGCACCTCTAACAGCTAGATAACTTGTCGCTATTGATGATATAGATGATGTTAAGTTATCTTCAGATTTTATACTATTTTTTACAAAATTATCAATATTTGGAATTAACTGTTCTGCTTTTTCTATCATATTGTTTGAATTTATTATAAGATTATGAATCTCTTTTATACTATTTTTATCTACTAAATTTTCCATCTTTTCCATAAAACTAGCTGCTCTTTTTAGTACTAATGAAATTTGTTCTTGATTTTCATCATTTAATAAATTTTCAGTCTTTGTTAATACATTTAATAATCTACTTGATACTGTACCCATAGATTTCTCAATATTTTCAAAAAGAGATGGAACAGTTTTAATAATAGGATATTGTTCATCACCTTTAATAGTTAATAATGGTGCATTTTTATCACCTAAAGTAAGATTGATATAACTTAATCCTGTGATACCTTGTGAAGTCAATTTTGCAACAGTTTTTTCTTTTATCGGTGTTGTTTTTAAAATTGTTATTAGAACTTCAACTTGTTCACTATTTTTAGAACTGATACTAATTCTTGTAACTTTACCAACATTAACACCTCTATATTTCACCAATGAATCAACATTTAAACCCAAAACTGATTCATCAAAAAATATTAAATAATTTTTTGTTGTATCCTCTTTTGTAGGTTTTAATAACCAATAAGAAAATCCTATCATTAAGGCAATTCCAAAAAAAACTAAAAAACCAACTAATGTATAATTAACCTTATTATTCATCTAATAACTACCTTTAAAAAATGTTTTTATAAATTCATTATTTATGAAAGAAATATTATCTAAAGTTCCCTCATAAACAATTTTTTTATCATCAATAACTGCAAACCTATCTAATGTATCATAAATAGATTTTAAATCATGTGAAACCATAACTATGGTTAAATTAAGTAAATCTCTTAAATTTAAAATCAATTTATCAAATTGCCTTGCTGAAATCGGATCCAATCCACTTGTAGGTTCATCTAAAAATAAAAGTTGAGGGTCAAGTGCTAAAGCACGAGCAAGTGCTGCTTTTTTTCTCATACCACCACTTATTTCAGATGGATATAGGTTTGCATCAGATACTTTTAATCCAACTATATTTATTTTAAATGCAATTATATCTTTTATCATATCATCATCTAAATCTGTATATTCTTTTAAGGGTAAAGCTATATTTTGAGCAATAGTCAATGAAGAAAATAATGCTCCAAATTGAAATACAATACCCCACTTTTGTCTTAAAAGTTGTGCCTTATTCATACTAATATCATCTAAGTTATCATTTAAAATATGGATAGTTCCACTATCAAATTTTTCCAACATCACAATTTGTCTCAATAGAGTAGTTTTTCCACAACCACTTGGTCCTAATAGTCCATAAATCTCACCTTTATTTATACTAAGATTTAAACCATCATGGATAATTTTTTCACCAAAACTAGTTTTAAGATTTTTTATTTTTATTATGCTATCCATCATATACCTAAGTTTGTGAAAATTATAGAAAATATTGCATCACAAATTATAACTGCAAATATTGATTCAACTACACTTTTTGTTGTATTGTAACCTATACTTTGAGTATCATCTTTCACTTTTAATCCTCTATAGATACCAATTAAAGCTATTAAAAAAGCAAAAAATGGACCTTTGCCGATACCTACTAAAAAATGTCTTAGTTCTATCACATTGTTAAATCTATCAATAAACAGATTAAAACTAATTCCTAAATTTAAATCTGCAACTATCATTCCTCCCAATATTGACATGGTATCTGATACAAAAATTAAAACAGGCATCATCAACATCAATGCAATAATTCTAGGTAAAACCAAAAACTTATAAGGATCAAATCCCATAGAACGCATAGCGTCCAACTCTTGAGTTATTTTCATTGCTCCTATTTGTGCTGTATATGAAGAGCCACTTCTCCCTGCTATAATTATTGCTGTTAATACAGGTGATAGTTCTCTAAGCATTGATAAGCCTAACATATCTACTATAAATATATTTGCACCATATAGGCTTAATTGATTTGCAGATTGATACGCCATAACTACACCAACTAATAAACTTGCCAATGCAATTATCGGTAAAGCTTTTATGGTACTCTCATTTATCTCAAATAAAATCTCTTTATATCTAAAGTTTTTTGTTGATTTAAAAAGAGAAAGTGTATTTAAAAATAATTCACCAAAAAAAGCTAAAAAAGAAAAAAATCCACTAAATAAATTGCAAGTAACTTTACCAAGAGAATCCATAAAACCTCTTTTTTTATCATACAATAAAGGCTTATCTGTTTGTTTTATTTTTCGTACAAGTGATAAAGTATCCAAAATATTGCTATTGTTAGATTTAATTATCACTTTTATATCTTTTAATAAAATCTTATTATATAAATTATTTATGTATATTGATGAACCTGTATCAATAAAAGTTAAATCTTCTAAATCTATAATTACTTTTATATATTTAGTAAGTTTTATCTCATTGATTAAATTTTGGTATCTTTTAATTTGGTATAAAGTAAACTCTCCTTTAAAAATAAGGAAAAGTTCATTCTCTTTAGAGTCAATTTTTAAAAACAAATTATCCAATATATACCTTCTTTATATCAAAATATGGTTTGATATTTTGATAAAATATCTCTTCAAGTTCAGATGAACTCATATCTGAAATCTCATAATAGATTTTTTTATAAATATCTTCAAAAGCTTTTACTACATCTTTATCAAAATGTGTTCGGGTATCTTTTTTTATAATATTTAAACTCTGTTCTAAACTAAAAGGTTTTTTGTATGGTCTTTTTGAAGTTAAGGCATCAAATACATCTGCTACTGCAAAAATTCGTGCATTATATGGTATATCATCTGCTTTTAAACCATTTGGATAACCACTACCATCTACTTTTTCATGATGATAAAGTATTACTTCTTTTGCATCTTCTAGCCAAGGATTATTTTGAACTATCTCAACACCTTTTATAGTATGAGTTTTCATAATTTCAAATTCATCATCAGTCAATTTTGCAGGTTTTAAAAGTATAGCATCATTTATTGCAATTTTTCCTATATCGTGTAAAAAAGCACCTTTTATAAGTGATCTTATTTGTTCGTTTGAAAGATTTAGCTTTTGAGCTATTTTTATACTATAGTATGTAACTCTATAGTTATGATCTCCTGTATCACTATCTCTTTTTGCTATAGCATTTCCTAAAGATATAAGTGTATTTATATTACTTTGTAAAAGTTCATTTTTATTTTGAATTA
>JAMOPZ010000067.1 GCA_027064245.1 Campylobacterales bacterium | reverse complement strand
AAATAGGAGATCCTAATATGGATAATATAAAAATATTTTATATCAATATGAAAAATCAAAAAGATAGAGATAAAAAAATACAAAAACAAGCAAAGATATTAGATATACAGTTAAATAGAGTAGAGCCATTTTCTATAAGTGATATAAAAAAAATAGTAAAAAATTATGATACCAAATTAACATATCCTGAATGTTCGTTGTATTATACAATATATAATATATTGTATAATAATATGAATAGTAATAATCATATACTAATTTTAGAAGATGACATTGTTTTTAGCAAAGAGATAAAAAGTGTATTTAATATTATAGAAGATTATAATTTTCAAAATGATGAGGATATGATTTTTTTTGAAGCAAACTTGAATATTTTTTATATAGAATTTATGAAAGATACATTAAATCATTTAAAAAATCAAAAAAAAATCACTTTTATAGATTCTAAAAAATATTATTTAGCAGGTGCTACAGCTGTATTGTACAATAAAAATAAAATAAAAAAAATAATAAAATTGTTTGAAAAAAATTTATTTCAATTTGCATATGATTTACAATTAAAACAATATATAAAAACAAATCAACTAAAAGCAAATATATTGTTTCCATTTTTTATAGGTTTAAATACAAAATTAGCAATAAATAGCTCATTGGCAACAATAAATACAAGTTTATTAGAAAATAGTATTAGATTAAGGGAACAGTTTTTTATTGAAGATGGTGAAATTGATATGAAAAAAAGATATAATAAGGCCCTAAAAATATATTTAAAAACTATTAAATCATATTTATTAGATGATTAAAATATAAAAGGAGTATAGATGAACAATAAATTTTTAGTATTTTTAATATTTATAACATTAGCAAATGCAAAGAGTGATTTTTATCATAGTTTTATAGATAAAAATCTTCTTCCAATATCACAACAACAACAAAAAATTATACAAGATGGTAGTAAAGAGTTAGCAACAATTAAAAGATATATTAAAGAGAATGATCTTTCAACTGCATTAACATTAATTGAAACATTTAAAAATAAAAATAGTATAAAAATGCTTCAAAGTGAAGTTATAATGCTAGAGTGTGATATTTTATATAAATTAAAAACAAAAACAAAAGCACTTCAGGCAATAAAAATATTACAAGATGCTATAAATAGTTCACAAATAGATCAAAGTAGATTATTGGATGCTTATAGATTATTGGTTCTTTTAGAAGTTCGTACAAATAAATTAAAAGATGCTCAATATTATGCAGTACAAATAAGTAAAATTTTTGATAATCCAACTTCTAAAGTTTATGGAAAAGTAGCACTTGCTCAAATATATATGAAACAAAGGATGTATTCAAAAGCAATAAGAATATTAAAAAAAGAGCTTATTAATACAGATGATTTAGAAGTAGCTACAATAATAGCAGATGAGTTATATGATGCATATATTTTAAATAAACAAAATGAAGAAGCTTATAATCTTATAAAAAAAGTTTTAAAAAAGAATATAGGATATTATGCAAATGATCCATATAAAGCATTAACAAAAATAGAAAAATTAAAAAAAGCAAAAATGTACGATATAGCAATAGAGATATTAGAAAGTTTAGTAAAACAAGCTAGAAAAGAGCATAGTAGATCTATTGATAAATTTAGATTAATTTTAGCAAATACATATATGGATATAGCAGGTTTTCAACCTCAATATATGCCAAAAGCTAGAGCAATATATGAGGATCTTATCGCTCATAAAAAAGAAAATAAATATTGGAAAAAAGCAAAGATGTATCTTGATGAGATTATTATGCGTCATGGTAAGTTTGATCCATCATTAATAGCTGCAAAATATAGTACATCAGAATCTATGCAACAAAAAGTTATGATGCAAGAGTTATTAAATGCTCTAAAAAATCAACAATTTGAGCAATTAATAAGATTAAAAAAAATATACAGTGATATTGATATAAAAATAGTAAATAGATTTGGATATAAAAATATAGAACAGATATATGATACAATTAATTTTAGAATGATAAAATATTATTTATCAACAAAACAGTGTGATCAACTTTATGATGTAATGAAAGATGTAAGAGATAGTGTATTGATCTCACTTACAAAAGATCCAAAAAGTATAGATAATATGTTTGGTTGTATGCTAGATACCCCTCTTAATAAAACATATCAGATTGCTAAAAGAGTATATAGACAATCTTTTAATGGAAGAGTTTTATTGTATCTTGAAAGAGTTGCTTTGGAGCTGAAAAAATATAAAGATGCTTTAGTATTTTCCAATAGGATCGATACAATTAATGATGGTACAACATTATCAAAAGAGTTTTTATATAGATTTGTTTTATATGGAAATTTAAATAATAATGTAAGTATGGAGAAATTTTTTGATTATGCTAGAAAAAATCAAGAGTTTATTACAAATAATCAAGATAATCCAATTATTATAGATTTTTATTATCAGTACTATTTGTATCTATTAAAAATAAAAGAGGATGCTCAAGCTTTAGAAGTTTTATATAAACTTTATGATAAACAATTGGAGATGGAGGCTAGAGTTTATTCCCCTTTTGTAGAACTAGAACTTGCTAAATATGCACTTCTTGATGATAACTATAAAAAATCATTATTTTATTTAAAAAAGGGTTTAAATATAAAAAGAATAGTAAATGGAAAAATATATTTAAGAAAAATTAGCAAAAAAGATCAAGCTGAGATCTATTATAAAATGGCAAAAATATATGAACATGAGAAAAAAATAAATAGATATAAAGCTAGTATTAAAAGATGTAAAAGTTTAAAAAATGTAGAAAGCTATTATAAAAAAATGTGTGATAATTTATAGGAGTATATATGAAAATTTTTAATTTTATAGTTATAGTAGTATTTTTAGTAGGTTGTGGTGGTAGTTCTTCAACTTCAAATAATAATATAGATGATAATTCATATAAATTGCATAAAAATATATCAACTACATTTTTTTGGACAGGAGAAGAGGCTTCAAGTGAAAATAAAAATATTCAAAACCTTACTAGTGCTTGGGATGATATGTGGATGTTAAATTATGGTGGAGTTGATACTCCAGATATTAGAAATGGATATTATCCTGCTAATTTTATACCAAATGAAAATCCATTTTATTTTGCACTACCATATAATGATTTTGATAATAATGGTAATAAAAAAACAGATATTGTATCATATATTCCATGGGCTACTTTGAATAATGATAAAAGTAGTTCTATATGTAAAAATAGATGGATTAAGATTATAAAAGATAACTCTATAGCTTATGCACAATGGGAAGATGTTGGACCATTTGGTGAGGATGATAAGGAGTATGTATTTGGTGATGCACAACCAAAAAATGGTATAAATAATAGTGCAGGACTTGATGTGTCTCCTGCAGTTCGAGATTATCTAAATTTAAGTGATATAGATACTGTAGATTGGCAATTTGTAGATGAAAAAGATGTACCTAATGGGCCATGGAAAAAGATAATAACAACAACAAATATAAATTGGGTTGATTGGTATAAACCAGATATAAATACTTCTTGGCAATGGCAATTAACTGGTGATATAAATACTTCTTATGATGTAGAACTTTATGATATA
>JAMOPZ010000066.1 GCA_027064245.1 Campylobacterales bacterium | reverse complement strand
TAAGTCAGCTGGAGTTGAGATGATTAGTACTTCCTTAATGCCTGATAGCATTAAAACTGAAAGTGGATAGTATATCATTGGTTTGTCGTATATTGGTGCTAGTTGTTTAGATATACCTTTTGTGATAGGGTAAAGCCTAGTACCACTTCCACCTGCTAGTATGATGCCCTTCATATTATAAAGCCTTTGTAATCAAGTAAGCATATTTTAGCAAGATAAGCTGATAAAGAATTAAAGTTTTATTTTATCTAATATATACTCAGCTCTTTTTACATCAGTATGGTACTTTATTAGATGTTCATAACCAGCTTTAGCAATTTGTTCTGCTTCTTTTGGATTATCTAAGTAGTATTGACAAATCTCAACTAAATCACTTAAGTCATCTTTACAATGAACTACATGCTTTTTATCTTCAAAATCGTTAGGTATAAGGATCTGTGGTTTTTGGCTTATCATAAGGCTTCCAACTGCTGGAACTTCCCAGTATCTCATCGTATCCCAACCAGCACCTCTAAAATTTAGTACAATATTACATCTTTTTAACTCTTGTAAATAAAAAGAGCCTTTACGAGAATATTTACTGAATTTTTGATTTCTTTTTGTACCATTTTTAGCACAATCAAACTTGTCTTCTAATAGTTTTAAAACATTTGTTCTTAAATCACCCCCAGTTTCTACAGCCCAAAAAGAAACATCATATATTTTTTCTTTTGGTAACTCTGGAAGTCTATCTGGTCTAAATGAAATTTGTAAAGGAAATACATTATCAGGATAAGTTGAATCTATAAGATACTCTCTTTTAAAAATATAATTAAATGGACGAATTTTTTGTGATTGCTTATATAGCTCTGGATACCCATATTCAATTAAATCTTCAGCAATACTAGTATAGTCCCCACCATCTATAAATACAACAGGCACATCTTTTGGAATACTTGGAGCTATTTTTATATATTTTTCAAAACAGTCAACTTTTGAAGCTCCTACAAATACAGCATCATATTTAGAACTAAGTCTATTGAAAAAGGATGGAAGTAGTGAATTTTTTATATGACCTAAGTTTTTCGGATATTTTTTATAGTTTATATGAAATTTTTTATTCCATTTAACATCTATAACATTATTTACACCTAGAGTTTTTACTAATCCACTATATGTTAAATCTTGTACATAATCAGCAGAACGACTATTTATAAATAATATTTTCATTAAAAGTATTTCCTAATATTCATTAAATTATTATTTTTTAGCTACTATAAAATATCTAACAGTTACAAGTTCTTCAAAAAATATTTGTAGAAAAAGTTTAAATATTCGTAATCTTTTTAGATATCTCATTGCTAAACCTTTATTACTACTAACTATTTTAAGAATATCAAAACCTTCATTTTTAAATAAATCTATAATATTCTTTTTTGTAAAAAATTTCAAGTGAGTCCTATCTAAAATACCTGAATCCTCATATTTAAAATCACCATCAAAAAAGATTTTTTTCATTGTTTTAAATTCTCTAATATTTGGTATGCTTGCTACCATTACACCATCTTCCTTTAAATATGTTTTTAATACTTTTAATACTTTATATGGATCTACTAAATGTTCTAACACATCACCACATATTATTACATCAAAACTATTTTTATCAAATGGTAATTCTAATGTTTCAATGTTACCTATAATAAAATTAGAAAAAATACTATTAGTTTGGTTGGAATTCTCAATATTACATAATTCTACTCCATATATATTCTTTGCAAATTCTTTTTCTTTTGCATATAATAAAGTATCACCTGCACCAGCACCAATCTCTAATACATTACCATTTCTATTTTCTAAAGGAATTAAATCTAATAATTCTTTTCTTGGTTCTTGTTGATATATATAGTCTTGTTTACTCATTTTATTGTTCTCCACATTATAATTTTATAAAATTTTTTATTAAAAATCTAATCGCATCATAAGAATATGGAACAGATTTTCTAGCTAATGCTAAATAATATTTAGATCTTTTAAAGTTTTTATTTTTATAATGATATCTTACTTTAGCAAGATATAAAATACTTTTCCCTTTTTTGATAGCAGATAAGGAAGACCCATTTAAATTTTTTGCATAATCTATTGTATATAATTGAGCATTAAATAGTTTATATGAAGATGAACTTTTAAAAATTGATTCTGAATAAACACGATATTTTCCTAAATATTCTGGAATTAGACCAACTTTTCCATATTGTGTTTTAATCATATGGGCTAATTTATCATGTAGCATTAAACTATGCGGAATATTGTAAAAATGTTCATCTAATGATGATCGTCTATACATATTAGAACTATTAATAATATGATTTTGTATTATAATATTATCAATAGCTCCAACAGTAGCACTTCTCGCTTTTGTTTTCCCTGTAATATTTCCTTGTTTATCAATAAAGTAAACAAGATGATGAACCATACTATAATTTTTGTGTTTATCTAAAAATTCTACCTGTTTTTTTAATTTTGTTGGAAGCATTAAGTCATCACCATCTATATGTGCAATGTATTTACCCTTGGCTTTTTTTGTTGTCTCTATATAGTTACCTGTATGCCCTAGGTTTTTTTTTCGATAAATAGGTTTTATTATTTTTGGATATTTACTTTCATATTCTTTTAATATATTTGGCGTATTGTCTGTTGATGCATCATCACCAATAATTATTTCATAAGAAATGTTTATATTTTGATCAAGTATACTATCTAAAGTTTCTTTTATAAAGTGTTCTTGATTATATGTGATAACAGTTACACTAAGTTTTATTTCTTCTATACTCATAATCTATTATTTGCCTTTGAGCTTTCTTTTTAACTCTATCTTCGCTTTATGCTTTTGGTTAAACTCTATTGCAGTTTTTATAGCTTTTTCTTCATCTAAATTTGCTAAAGATGAATACTCTTTTGCCATTAATTCCATATCTTCATCTCTTGCCCAAAGTTTGTTAAAATTCTCTAAACCTTCATAAGCTTTTATCTCTCTAAAATCCATTCGGTTTATATCAACTATGAAAAATTCGTATTCATTTTCTTTTTTACGAATTAGGATATTCCCAGGAGAATAATCAACATGCCAAACTCCTTCTACATGTAGAGAGTATGTGAATTTTGCAAAGGCTTTTAGTAGATCTTTATAATCATCTAATTTATGATGAAGTGCTTCACGGATTGTAAAATCATACGGCTCATACACACTTAAAAAGTAACTTTTTTCAAAAAGTCCAAGTTTATAATACTCTATGTAGCCTATAGGTTCAGGTGTAGATATACCTCTTTTTATAAGCTCTATACCATTACGGTAAGATTTTTTGGCTTTAGAATCACGAAAGTAAGCATAAACTACTTGGTTAATAATATGTGGAATTTTAAAAGCTTTTATAACAGTTTGAATACCATTTATGGGAGCAATTCGAAGCTCGTTTCTTGCTTTATGAATACTATCAGAGCTTTTGTCAAAATGTTTTTTTATAGAAAATAGGTCATCTTTAAAATTAGAATACTTTTCATTTAGTTCATACTTGCTACTCAATAGTGCCCTTTAGTCGTATATAATTAATATTTAGATAAAATCTTGTTAATAATTTTTAGGATTTTTATGAAAA
>JAMOPZ010000065.1 GCA_027064245.1 Campylobacterales bacterium | reverse complement strand
TTTACATATCCGTACTATAGACTTCAAGAAGAAGATATACATGTAGAAGTTGCTATTGCTGGAGATAAACCAGTGAAAGGAAAGATAGGGCAGATTGCTGAACCAACTCTTACATGTAAAGAACTTAATGTAGATGATTTTGAAATGGTTATTTTACCTGGTGGGCATGAGGGACCAGATAGAGTAAGACAAGTTCCAGAAGTTTTAGATTTTATAAAAAAAATGGATGAACAAAAAAAACTAATCGCTACTACATGTCATGGTTCTTGGATAACAATTTCTGCCAAGATTATGAAAGGAAAAACTGCTACATGTTATAAAGGGATGAAAGATGATTTAATAAACTCTGGATGTAATTATGTGGAAGAAGATGTAGTTGTTGATGGGCATTTTATATCGGCTCCTCATTTTAGGAATAATCATCAGTGGCTAAGAGCTATAATAGATGAATATAATAAGAAATATATGTGAAGAAAATTAGTGCGAAGTCAATCTTAGAAAAAGAATTTGTTTCATATTTAAAAAATAAAAATATTAAAATTATATCGTTTGATATATTTGAAACACTTGCCTTTAGAAAAGTAAAATATGGTACTGATCTTTTCAAACAAATTGCAAAAAAAAGCTTTGTTAGAAATATTTTTTTTACAAAACATAACTTTGTCTCTGCTAGGGTCGCTGCTGAAAAAAGAGCCAGAGAGTTAAACTCAAAAAATGAAGATATAACTCTTGAGTTAATTTATAATCAACTTCCTTTAAATAAAAAACAAAAGAAAAAAATAATCTCCTTAGAACTTCAAATTGAGTATAAAAATCTTTATATAAATTTTCAGATTCAAAGATGGATTCAATTAGCACATAAATATAATAAAAAAATCATATTGATTTCTGATACGTACTTCTCTTTTAAAGAACTTCAGCATTTAGTATTTTCAAAATTAAAAAATAAATCATTAATTTCAGATATTTATATCTCTAATATACATCAACTAACAAAAGCTACAGGTAATTTATATCTTAAAGTTTTAGATGATTTAAATATAAAAGCGCATGAGCTTCTACATGTAGGGGACAATAATTACTCTGATATACAAATGGCTAAACAAAAAAATATATCAACAATTCATTATTCTTGTGATACTGATTTAAAGAAGGTCTTTAATTTAGAGAGTTCATATATAAAATCTTTAAATAAAAATCACAACTATAGGATTCAAACATCATTACTAAATATATATAAAGCTAAAGAAGAAAGAGACTTTTTTAATTTAGGTGCTGTAATATTTGGACCTATTTTATGGGAATTTTCACATTGGATTAATACACTTGCAAAGCAAAATAATATTTCTCAAATAAACTGCGTTATGAGAGAAGGAAAGATTTTTGAAAGATATATTTCTAAAGTTACTAATAACTTAGATACAAAGCTTATATATGCTTCTAGAAAATCAACTTTTTTACCATCAATAAATATAGAAGAGATTCAAAATAATAGTTTTAATTTTTATACATATAGGGAACTAAGTGTTCAAGGATTTTATAATTTATTTAGACTTAAAATCAAAAATAAAATTATTAAAGAAATTGCACACACATTACTAAAAGATCAAATAGACACTTTAAATATAATCTCTAAAGATATAAAAAATAGATTAGATGAGATTAAAATCAATATCTTAAATGAAAAAAAATATTTTAAAAAATATATGAAACAACAAAACTATCAAAACAAATCTATAACAATAGACTTCGGTGGTACTGGTTCAATCTTGAAAAATATAGAAAATATTTTACATACTGATAAAAAGAAGCACTTAAATGTTCTTTTTTATGCACATGCTGGCTCTTCACAAAAAATGCAACATAGTAAACTTATTTCTTTTTTACCTCTAAATAACAAAACAAATAAAGAGATAGAGCTTATTAGAAGAAATCATGAGTTCCTAGAGATACTTTTCAATGGGTTTAACAATACTACTCTACACTACAAAAAATGTAAAAATTCTATAAAAGCTATTACAAGTTCAAATAACAAAAGTATAAAACGAAATAGAGAAAAATTACTTGCTTTTGAAAAAGGTATTGATTCATTTTTCAAGATTGCTAAACACTATAAACTAAAGAATAAACTGTATTCAAAAGAAGAACTTTTATTGATGATAAGTAGGTTAATAGAAGTTCCGACTATTGATGAATCTTTAGCTATAGGTAGTTTGTATCGTGACGAAAACTATACAAATACTAAACCAATTAAACTAATATCTAAAGAAAATTTAAAATCTATTAATAAGTTCGGGGTTCAAGAGTCTTATTATCAGAATAGTTTAAGTCCAAATTTTAAAATAAACAACATACCATGGGTTCAAGGGGTAATAACGCAGCTAGATGACACTTATCTCCAAAATATTAAATCTTTAGCTACAAAGGGTGTTAATAGTGATTCAATAAGTAAAATTCTAGAGTTACTAGAGCAAGATAAAACAATTAAAGAAATATACGTTTATGGAGCTGGAGAACTTTTTAAAGAATTGCTACCTCATTTACAGCAAAGAGAGATAAATATTAAATCCTTACTTGATTCAAGAGCAAAAGTATCTACTTTTAGTTTTAATGGCTTTAAGGTTTACGATATCGCTGATGTAAAATTGACTGATGGAGATTGTATAGTTGTAGCAAGTGCTGTTTTTGCTGTTGAAATCACTAAAACTATTATACAGAGTTCTAAAAATAAAAAATTAAAAATAATTAATTTTTATAATGATATTTTTGAGATAAACTAATATGGATTTACAAAATATATATTTCGCACCGTTTAATGATATATCTTTAATCAATAAAGAAAAATTAGAACAACAAGAAACTTTTAATTTTTTAGGTTTTATAGATAAAGAAAAAATTGGCAAAGATATCATTTCACCATCTTTACTACTAAACAAACAATTTGATAAAATAGTTATTTCTTCAAGTGGTTACTTTAAACAAATTTATAATGAATACATTTCACTTGGGATACCAAAAGATAAAATTTATTTTTACTGTCAAAAAACAAATAGTATTATTAACAATATTTTTCTATACTATATTGCTATATATAGATTTACAAAAAGACCTATTATTGATAATAAACTTATAGATTTTGAACTTTATTTTGGAAAAAATAGAAAAGAACTTTTAATATATAAAAATATTCATAATGGAAAAAGAGCTTTCATAATTGGAAATGGTCCTAGCTTGTGTGTAGAGGATGTAGAAAAACTAAAAAATGAGATCACATTTGGAGCGAATAAGATATATCTCATGTTTAATGAAACTTCATGGAGACCAAGCTATTACTTTGTTGAAGATGATTTAGTTTTCAAACAAAACTATGAAATTATAAAAAATATAAAGGATACAGTAAAATTCTTTCCTACCTTTTTAAATAAGTACCACAAACCAATTAGTAATGCTATTTACTATAGACTAAACTTTAAACCATATGCTAAAGATTTTCCTCAAATAAGCACTAATCCATTTTCTGGCTTTTACTGGGGTTCAACAGTTATATATAGTATGATTCAGATGGCAATTTATATGGGGATAAAAGAAATTTATTTAATTGGTATTGATTTTAGTTTTGATATACCAAAAAACTTTTCTATCAACAGTGCTAATCGAAAAGATTTAATAAGTGAAGGTGAAGTAAATCATTTTCATCAAGAGTACAGAAAAATAGGAGAAAAATGGAATGCTCCAAATATTGAGCTACAAAAGAAAGTTTTTCAAAAACTAAATTCTTTTTGTAAGAAGAAAAATATAAAAATTTTTAATGCTTCAAAAGAAACAAAATTGAATATTATTGAAAAGATATGTTATGATGATATTTTTAAGACTAGGGAAGTACATAATGAATTTTAAAGATTTTGAAAGTAAAAAAATCTACCTTTCACCGTTAAATGATCAAACTAAAGAGTTTTATCTATTTTTAAAGGAGAAAATAGATTTTAATTTTTTAGGTTATATTGATAACTATAAAAAAGATATAAATACTTACTCTATAGAAGAGCTTAATAAAGAGTATGACTTCATTCTTTTACTCTCACCACAGTATTCCAAAGAGATAGCTCAGCACTTTAAACTTAATAATTTTAATAAACTTTTGTACGCTATGAGAAATGATATACTAGAAAATAAATATTTTATTTTTAAAAATTTTCATATATATAACGCTCTCCGAAAGCTTAACCTAGATTATAAACGAATAAACAAATTTTTACATATAAACCATCTAAGTATTTATAGATATAAAAATAAATACAAAAATCAAAAAAAAAGAGCTTTTATCTTAGGTAATGGTCCTAGCTTAAATATACAAGACCTAAGCTCCTTAGAAAATGAAATAACATTTGCAGCAAATAAAATCTACCTCTCATTTGAGCAAACAAAATGGCGTCCAAGTTACTATTTTGTTATAGATAAACTCGTATATGAACAAAACTATGAAACTATTAAAAACTTAAAGCTTAAAAAATTTTTCACTATAGATATGCTTGAAAAATTAAAAAAATTAAAAAATAGTACTTATTTTAATATAGATAATACTTATGATGATCAAAAAATGCCAATTTTCAGCATTGACCCTATAAATGGATTACATAAGGGGAATACGGTTGTATATTCAATGATGCAATTCGCTGTTTATATGGGAATAAAAGAGATCTACTTTATTGGAATGGATTTTAATTTTATCGTACCAAAAAGTGAAAATTCTTCAGATAAATTCGTAAAATCAGAAGGTGAAGTAAATCACTTTCATAAAGACTATAGAAAAGTAGGTGAAAAATGGAATAAACCAAATCTACCTGCTATTGAAAATGCTTTTATTCGACTTAGAGAGTATTGTTACGAAAATGATATCAAGGTTTATAATGCGACTAGAGGTGGAAAACTTGAAATTTTAAAGAGAATTGATTTTGATTCTTTATTTTAAATCAATACTAAAAGATACGAAATTGATGCCTCAACTATCATTCACTCCTATCTTTTATAAGGTATTATAGAGTATAATTTATTGATTTTAGTACCCTTACATATTATAAAAAACTTAACTTATTGAGGTCTGATGTTATCTAAGCTAAATAATAAAAAAATCTATATTACACCTTATAATGATATGGCTGTTAAGCTAGATAATTTTTTTAAAAAAAATTTAACTATATATAATTTATTAGGCTTTATCGATAGTAATAAAATTGCTTCAAATATTATCAAAGCTAAAGAACTAGAAAACTGTTTTTATGATTATATAATAATTTTAAACTCATCATATCAAAATGAAATTTACCATTCACTTAAAAATATTTCTACTATTAAAGCAGAAAAATTATTGTTCTCTAGGGCTAAAAGTGATAAGTATCTATTTTCTCCAGCACTTCAACAACAAAAGATACTATGTTTTGGTACTTGTCAAATGCAACATTTAACTAAAATTTTAAATCATTATTTAGATGGTATAAAATACTCTATAAAGTATATTACAAGCTATGGAGATTCATTTAGCACTCAAGAAGTCTACAAGAATATGGAATCAGCAGATATCATTATCTATCAGGCATTAAGTGAAAAAAAAAGCAAAACATTAAATAATAAGAAAATACAAGAATTATTTCATTTAAAAACTCTTATCTCTATACCATTTTTAAAAGTTTATGGTATTTATCCTCTTGAATATAGTAGTGGTTTTATATTTGGAGAAAAATCAATATTATATTTACTAGATAAAGGTATTAAAAAGGAAAAAATATATACTTTATTTAAAGAGGGTTTAATAGATTTTGATATGGAAAATAGATTTAATAATTCATTTTATCAAATGAATATATTTCATCCAAACACAACAATAAAACTATCAAATTTTATAAAAAATAATTATAAAAATAAAAAATTATTTAACTCTTATTCTCATCCTAGCAATATACTTTATAATGAAATTTTAAGACAGCTTAATAAAATACTTAACATTGATATAGCTCTCAATAAAAATGATATATCAGAACATTTAGGTTCTGTATCTACTATTTCACCTTATGATAGTAAAAAAAACAACTATGCTTCAAGTGTGTATTATGATGGCGAATGGTTTATGAAGGGTATCCTGATGATAGATTTGATTATATCAAGATATCAACTATCTAAAAACACTGAAACTTTAAAGTAGTGACACGCCTAGTGATTACCCTTTAAAATCAGTATTCTCATATACATGCGCAACATCATAACGACTTACCGCAATACGAATAGCTGCTTCATCTCCAATAGCAGTAATTTTATGTTTTACCCCTTTTGGCATAAAAACTAAATCACCTTTTTTTATAATTTTTATCTCATCTTCTATATCCCACTGCCAAGAACCCTCAATAATAAACCACCATTCATTCCAGTCTGGATGATGATGTTTTCGATTACCTTCACCGGGTAACTGACAAATAAGAGTAGCAGAGTTTGATTCAGTATCCACTAAGGTGTGTGACCAAGAACTTTCTTTACCATATTTTTTTATAAGGTCTGGAATATGTGTAATTCCTTGGTTTGCCATATCAAAAATAGAGTTCATTACTCCATCTTGCTTTAATATATTTGGTACATTTGAATCTGATTTCATATTATTTGTTCCTATTTTTTCTTTATTATTAGCCATTTAAATACAAACCACCATTAATATCTAAACCTGAACCTGTCATATAGGTATTATTTTCACTAAGTAAAAACTCTATCGCTTTTGCTATCTCTAATGGGTCTGCAATTCTGCCTAATGGAATCTGGGCTTCTATTGATTCAAGTAATTTTTTGTCTACATTTTTAACAAGCATTGGTGTAGCAGTCATACTTGGTAAAACAGAGTTAATTAAAACTCCATCTTTTGCGAATTCAACTGCCAACTGCTTTACTAAACCATTTAAAGCTGATTTACTTATAGTGTATTCAACACCTGAAAACTGACTATATGTTCTACTGGCGAGTGAATTTACTACTACTACTTTACCTTTACTCTCTTTTAAAAATTTATATGAGTATTTTAAACATAGAAGTAATCCACTAACATTTACATCCATAATATTATTAAATATATCTTTATCAAACTCATTGATGTTTTTTTGTTTTGTTGTAATGCCCGCTGCATAAACAATAGCATCTAGGCTTCTTATATTTAAGAATAATTCTTGCACACTCTTTTCATCACATACATCTAAATATAAATATTTCAAATCATCTGATATAAGTTGAGTTCTTCCACTGATAATAACATCATATCCTTGAGCCACAAGATACTTAGCTGTTTGATTACCGATACCAGATGTTCCGCCAACTATAAGTACATTTTTTTTATCTTTCATAGTATTTTATCTCTTGTTTACTCTGCTGCACTTTTGCATTAATAATAGCCTCTACCAACAAAAAGTCTTCCTCATTATCTATATCTATTGTAGAGAGTCCCTGTAACTGAAAATATTCAGTTTTACTGTCACCGCCATGATAAGCACAAGCATATTTTTTCATATTTCTTTTAAAAGAGTTATATTCCCATGCCATTAAAACTGTAGCATAAGCCTTAATGGGGACCATCTCTTGAGATGGTGGATTTTGTTTGAATTTACTAAAATTTAAAGGCTTATTATTATAAAGAGATGCTATTTGCTTATGCTCTACACTTATCAATGTTTCAAGTCTGTTTTCTAACATATAGTTTGTAAATTGTTCTATCTCAGTTTTAGTTATAAGCGGAGAGGTTGGTAAAATTTGTATCAGTATATCCGCTTGTATATTTTGCATAAAATCAAGAGCGAAATCATCATTTGTAGAACTGTCAGTAGAAAACTGCTGATCTCTATGATAAAATTTTATGCCATTATCCTTAGCAATATTACCAAATATTTCATCATCTGCATTGAGATATATTTCATCAAAAATATTTGTTTTTTTAAGTGTGTCTATTATATAAGAAATTAATGGCTTCCCATCAATCAATCTAAGGTTCTTTTTTATAACTCTTTTGCTACCAATTCGAGCAGGTATCATTGCGATAACTTTTTTACCGTTTATCATTTAGTAACTCCCTTAAAAATTCTATAGAACTTCTTCCCATTGCTAATACTGCCTCATTTGAATTACCACCTATGTGTGGTGTACATATAAGATTTTCTAAACCTAATAATTCTTTATCTGTAGGTGGTTCACTATCGTAGACATCTATAGCAGCACCAGATATAAGATTATTCTCTAAAAAATACTTTAAGTCATCAAGCATTACTAAATCACCTCTAGCTGTATTTACAACAAATGCAGTCTTTTTCATAAGGTGTAATGAATCACTATTAATAATGTATTTTGTATCTTCATTAAGTGGCATATGTAGTGATAGAATGTCACAGTTTTGAAAAATATACTCTTTTGATGATTCTATTAGATCATTATCTATATAGTATTGATCTTGATTAATTATATCATTCACTAATATTTTACACCCAAATGGTTTAAGCAGTTTAACTAACTCTTTTCCTATGTGACCAAGTCCTATAATTCCTATAGTTTTGCCATAAAGACTGTATCCACCATTTTTATCCCAAATACCCGATGAAAGTTTATTCGAACTAAGATAAAGATTTCGAATTAGCATCAACATAAATCCAAGTGCCATCTCTGCAACACTCTGTTTATTTACACCACCTATCCAACCTATCTTAACATCTTTTTTTTGACAATATTCCAAATCAACATTATCTAGTCCTACCCCAAACTTTGAAACTACTCTTAGATTTGGTAAAGAATCTAAAACATACTTACTTATCTCTTCAAGTGCGATTATCGCGCCATCACAATCTTCTAGAAATATTATAAGTTCTTCATCATTTAATTTTTTTGTAGCACCATTTAGTTTTACATCATCAAAATACTGTTTTAACTCAGATATAAGAATTTTATTTTTGCTAAATGATTTGGAAGTGACTGCTACTTTCATTAAAGTTCTAAAATCTTTAAAAGTTGTTTATAAGTTTCAGAGAACTCCGTAAAAGAGAGATTATCAACTTTTTTTGCTCTTATGTCATTATCTATTGCTATGACAATAGTTAGTTTCTTCCCAACTCTTTTTTTATCATTTTTCATAGACGCAAGTAATATATTTTCATCAAAATATGATATCTTTAATTTCATATAGATATTTGGCAAAAATAGTTGCTTGTTCAATTTTAAAAATACTTTTTTGCTCATCAATCCTCTGTTATATGACACAATATTCGCATATATCATCCCGATTGTCACGGCTATTCCATGTGGAATTTTATAATAGGATGAATTTTCTAGAGCATGTCCGAAACAGTGACCATAATTAAAAAGATTTCTTTTACCTGTATCAAACTCATCTGTCGCTATGTATTCCTGCTTCACAGACATCGTTTTTCTGATAATTTGCAACTGTTTTTTTTCTTCTTTTAAAGATTCAACCATATTTATAATATTATCTATATTCTTTGGATATTTTTCTTTTAAAAGAGCAAATTTTATAACCTCACCAACTCCACTATAAAAATCTTTTTCACTAAGAGTTTTTAAGAATATGGGTGCTACATAAATTTGATGAGGAGGGTAAAATCCACCTATTATATTTTTATAACTTTTAAAATTAAGTGAAGTTTTACTCCCTATACAACTGTCCGCCTGAGCTAAAAATGTTGTAGGGATAAATATCCATTTTATCCCTCTATACAGGGTAGATGCAACAAAACCTGTAATATCTTGAGTGATACCACCACCTATGGAGATTAAAGTTATATTTTTTTTCGCATCCTCTTTAGCTAAAAATTTATAAATTTTTTGAACACTTTTTAAAGTTTTTTTCTCCTCTATCGCATCTAAAAGCAGTAATTTGTCTTTAGGGATAGTTTTAAACTCTTTTTTATAAAGCTTATATACATTTTTATCTATGACAAAAATAGCTTTTTCTAACTTCATAAAAGTTTTTAAAAAAGACAAATCCTCTTTAAAATTTACTCTATAATTATGAATATTTGATTTAATATTTAAACTTTTCATGAACTAAACCCTCCATCTACAATAAGTGTTTGACCTGTTATATAAGTATTATCATCACTAACTAAAAATTTTACACTTTTTGCTATCTCTTGTGGAGTAGCTAACCTCTGAAGTGGTATCTGTTTTTGAATATTTTTTAACTCTTCTTGACTTAAACTATTCATTGTAAGTTCTGTAGCAGTAAAACCAGGGCATATCGCATTAACAAGTATATTGTATTCCCCTAGTTCTTGACTAAGTGCTTTTGTATACCCGATTAGCCCAAATTTAGTAGCACTATACAAGGTTCTTTTTTCTTTACTTTTTATACCCCAAATGGAGCTTATATTTAAAATTTTTCCAAATCTATTTTGTTTCATATTTTTTACACAGTATTGGATAAGTTTTAAGGGAGCGACTAAGTTAACAGTATTCATTTTCTCAATATCTTCATCTAAAATATCTTCTATTTCTTTGATTATATTTATACCTGCATTATTTATCAAGACATCAAACTTTGGCTCTACTTGAAAATAATTATGGATTGATTCTAAAGAGGATAAGTCTAGCTCATCTCTTGATGGGCATACAACATCAAACTCATTTTTCAACTCTTCATATATTGCTTTTCCGATTCCTCTACTTCCACCAGTAAGTAAAACTCTTTTTTTACTCATAAAACTTACTTTTGTTATAAACATCTTCAACTAAAGCCAAAGCTCTATAAGCATCTTGGCTTGTACCATTTATTACTTCTTTATTATTTAATATAGCATCAACAAATTCATCAAGCTCTAACTTCCAACTATCATCATTTTCGAACCAAATTATACTCTCTTGAGGTTTACCCATAGCGTATGTTATATCTTCAAATTCTCTCTTTGCTGTTACTAAAGTTTCTGGAGCATAACTTCTTGAGTTGGATAAAATTCCATCAAGGTTTATATAGCCATCTTCAAACTCCATCTCTAATAGAAACTTATGTTTCCACTGTGTAGCGCTCGAGTGCATTGTTGCTACAACATTGTCGTTATTTTGCATCGTTATAAAAGCATTATCTTCAACTTCTATATTCCAAAAGCTATTGGTAAGTTTTGCATTTGTCACATCAAAACTTCCATTCGTAAAGTAACACATGAGATCTAGCATATGAATACCTTGGTCTAAAAGTATTCCTCCACCAGAGTACTTTTTATAATTTCTCCAGTTTTTATCATAGTCAATAGAGCCCGCTTTTCCATAAACACCTCTGAGCCACAATAACTTACCCATATTACCACTATCTATCAACTTTTTAGCTTCTATTACAGAATAGTGAAGCCTATGATTAAAACCATATTTTAAAACTTTTTGTGTCTTTTTTTCAATCTTAAGAACTTCATTAAGTTCCGCGATAGTATGAGCAGGCGGTTTTTCACAAAAAACATGTATTCCTTTTTGCAATGCTTTGATAGTATAGTTTGCGGCAACGTTATTAAATGCACAGATAAAAATGGCATCCAAACCTTGTGCTAAGAGTTCATCATACTCTTTACAAATTATAGAGTGTTCATACTTCTTATCTGAAATTTCACCATATTGCTCAAATATAGCTACAAGAGTGGTATTCTCATTTTTTAAAAGTTCATCAGCTCTAATTTGACCCATTTTACCAAAACCAGCAATCCCTACCTTTAGCATCTCTACACCATTGTATAATTAGATTTAGTTTCTGGTTTTAAAGAAATATAATATGAGTATATAATATGATCTAAAATCATATGAGCATCCTCAACTAATCCATATTCACCTTTAGCGGTATTAATATGAAAGTTTATATCTGACAACTCTTTTAAACTACCTCCTCCAAAACCTGTCATACCAATAATCGTTGACCCCTGCTTCTTCGCATACTCAACTGCTTTTAAAATATTTGCACTATTTCCGCTACAAGAGATTGCTATAAGGACATCATCTTTTGTAATTTTATTTTTAATTTGAGCATAAAATATATTTTCATATCCGATATCATTTGCAATTGCGGTACATACAGAACTGTTATCACTTAAACTCTCTACATCAAAGTTTCTAATTTCTCTTAATTTTAAGCCCACTGATAAATCATTTGCCATATGAGAGGCAGTTGCTGCACTTCCACCATTTCCAAGTATATATATTTTTGAATTATTTTGAATTGTACTCTCAAGAGCATCTTTGATATCAACTATCGCACGAGCGTCTAAGTTATCTAAAATCAGCTTTAAATCATTGACATATTTGTGTATGAAATCTTGCATCTATTCATCCTTGAATGTTTTATAAGATATTATACAGTATAATTTACAAAAGAAAGAATTGTTCTCAAAATTTATTTACAATGGTTGTAGAATCTATTATGAAATGTAGAAAAATTGTCATATGAAAAAAAATATTATATTTATTTTATATCCAAAAAGAATACCTCTTCACCAAACATTAATAACATCATTAAGTGAAAAATATAATCTTCATATTATACATATTGGAAAGATATCTCAAAAGCAAAATAATATTTATTACTATCAACTTCTCGATAATAAATTTTTAAGAAAAATTCATAAGACAATATCTTCTTTTAAAAAATTTGAGAATTATTCAATAATTCAATATATCTTGGAAAAACTTTATATATTGTTATATAAATCTGCCTATTTAATAATTAAAAAATATATTATCATTAATAACATCTCTTTAATTTACACATATAATGATAGATATACCTCATGTGAAATCATGATTTTAAAAGCAGCTTATGACTACAATATACCAGTAATTATTCCATTAGAAATAATTATTGAAACAGATATTTCTATTTTTAATACCAAGAGTATTTTAAATACATATAATCACCAAGATGCATCACTATATCAAAAGTTTATATTTAACAAATTTTCAAAACAAAAACATATGCTCTATAAAGGTTTTTTTTGGTACAAACCTTATGTAATAGAAGCATTGTCAAAATGTGGGATATTACCAAAAAACCCTTGGATTGTTGGTTCCTCAAAAGCTACTAGTAAGGTTGGGATTACATCAAAAGTCAACTTAAATATATTATTACAAAGTGGATTAGAAAAAGAAAAAGCTTTTCTTGTAGGAGCATGTAGCAATGATTTATTATTTTATAATAAGATGAACTATACAAATCTAAATAAAAAAATAATTATTATTGCTTTACCTCAACTATATGAGCATAAATATATGTCTAAAAAACAAGCAAAGTATATACATAGATCTATTTTAAATATTGTTACAAGCTTTTCTCAATATAAAACTATTATTTCTTTACATCCAACAATGGACAAGATAAATTACCTTTATTTAGAAAAAGAATTTAACTGTAAGATTACTGCTCTTAATTTAAATGATATTTTACATACTGCAACTTTATTTATAGCTATACCCTCTGCCACAATTCAATGGTCTATTTTACTAGAAATAAAAACAATAGTAATTGATTTATGGAATTTAAACTATACATTCTTAAATATTTTCAATTCATTCACTTATACACAAGATCTTAAAACATTACATAATGATATTATTAAAATATTAAAAAGTAATATCTCTTTTGAAGAAGATAATTACGAGTTAGGTAAATCTAAAATATTTACAGGGGATGTTATAAATACTTATTTAGAGACAACAAAACAGCTTACTAAAAATATTCCAAAGAAGAGAAAGACTAATTCAATCTTTCATTCTTTATATGACAACTATTTATTATCTTTAAATATTAGTATAATTAAAAAATGTACAAGTATTACACAAAATTTCAATAGTTATTTTTTAGCACCATATTCACCCATGACACTCAAAATAAAAAAAACAATGGAAATATCCAATCCTAATCTAATTTTTTTAGGATTTATTGATTCAAAGTATAAAGGAAAAAATATCGTAAACTATGAGGAATTTCCATATATATCTAAAAAAACTATAATTATAATTAAGTCCCCAAATCATCAAGATAAGATTTTAGAACAATTATTACAACATGTTTCAGAAAAAAATATAAAGATATCTAATTTATAAATAACCAAATTTTTTAAATTTTTTAATTGTAGTTTTGTATGCAAGTATAATTTTATCTAGTTCTTTTTTTGAATGCTTTGTCGATAAAAAATTAATTCTATTTGAAGATATATATACACCCGCATTTAAAATATCTAAATAAAATAAATTCTGAATTTTTATATCTACTTCATACTTATCTCTATTGTGTCTAGATTTTATTGGATAATCAGTAAAGACAAATCTTAACATAGAATTTATACCAATCATTTGAGCAGCAATTTTTTCATCCTTACATATTTTATTAATAGAGATTTTTAAATACTCACCCGCTTCTTTTAAATAATCATATACATAATTTTCATGTTTGATTAAATATTTTAATGTACTAATTGATGCTACTACACTTAGTGGATTTGCTGAAAATGTACCACCCATAAAAATTCCTTTTTTATTATCCTCATTTCCATTTTTAATGCTATCCATAATTTTTTTCTTTCCAGCAACTACAGCTAATGGTAAACCACCACCTATAGATTTACCATAAGTTGCGATATCAGCTTTTATATTATAATACTCTTGTCCACCTCCAAGAGCAACTCTAAATCCTGTAATAATTTCATCAAAACCTAATAAAATATTATATTTTTCAGTAATTTTTCTTAGTTTCGTTAAAAATAATTTCATATCATCTCTAGGGTTTGACCCCTGCGCAGGTTCAATAAAAACCATTGCTAAGTCATCTTTATTATCTTTTATAATTTTAAATGCTTCTTTATGGTTATAGGGGAGAAGAATAACATTATCCAAAGTATTAGCTAATGTTCCATTTGATTTTAAAATTTTTTCTGGTTTAGACTCCTTCCCATTATAAGAATCATCGATTAATAGTAAATCATGACTTCCATGCCATCCTCCACTAAATATAGCAATTTTTTTTCTATTAGTAAATGCTCTCGCTATCCTTATAGCTCTCATCGTAGCTTCTGAACCAGTTGAACAAAATACAAATCTATCAAAATGTGGCACTACTTGTTTTAATAATTCACTTAATTTATGAGTTTTAAAATTTGGCATGGTATATAAAATACCTTTTTTTGATTGCTTTTTAATAGATTTTTGTATAGAATTTTGAGAATGACCTAATATAAAACTGCCTCCACCCATAGCCGTATCAATATAAATATTATTATCATAATCTTTTATGTAGCAATCAAAAGATTCTTTTATATATATTTTATTATCTTTGACTTGATAACCTTCATTCAAGACTTTTGTACAGAATTTTAGTCGTTTTCTAGTCTTTACTTGTTGTTTTTTAAATTCTTTATTTATGCTATTTTTCATAAAACTGATTCCATATTTTTGAATACTCTTCACCATGTAAAGAACCATCTGCATCACATGTATTACACGGAGGTAAATCTCTTTGGCAATTAAATAAGTGTGTTCTATATTTTTTCAATATTTGAGATGTCCATATTTCATATACACTGTTTAACATTAAATTGCCAGTTTTGATTCTTCTATTCCAATCTTGTGTACATAAAAAAACATCCCCATTCCAATCAACCATCATGGAATAAGCTGGATAAAAACATTTGTGTTCTTTCTCTATAAGTACATTATCACTTAATATTCCCGCTCTATTTGTTAATTTTACACCATAGTTATCTTCTTTTGTGTACCATCTATCTCTTAATATATAATTATTAATCTTTACACTTTTGAATAATTTATTATAATAATCAATTTGTTCCTCTCCATCATACAGACTAATTATTATTTTACTAACTCCAGCTTCATATAATTTTTTTATATAAACTTCATCTAAAGGATCTCCATTTGTAGTTATTTCAACATTACAAAATTCAGAAAATAACTTAACCATCTCTATAACATCCAAATTTAATAAAGGTTCCCCATATCCAGCAATCATTATAGTACCTTGAAAATCTAATTCTCTTAACTCTTGAGCTATTTTAGTATATAAAATACTAGGCATTTTTTGGTTTTGATTTGGTGCTATACTCTCATTGCTCTTTGGACAAAAAGAACAAGTTCGATTACAAATATCAATAGGACTAAGTTCGATCCAACTTGGTAACGGCACCCCATCATTATTAATATTGATACATTCATTTACAAGTTTATCAATTCTTTTAATACTATTTTGTAATGTTTGTTTATAATCCATACTCAAAAAGCCTTATGATTTTTTTTTAATACTAAGATCGAATCGATATGCTTGGTAGATTCATCTCCATATTCTATATTCGCATGAATTATTTTATAACTATCTTTATAACTATTTAGACAATAGCACACTAAATCATTAAAACTACCGATTATCTCCGTTCCATACTGCTGATCTTTTAAAAAAAATGTTGATATTATTAAATATCCATTTTTATTTAACAGTCTGTCTATATTAGAAAAAACATTCTCTAAATCTTCTAGAATGTACCAGAGAATTTGATTTAGAATTACTACATCATACTGTTTATTTTTATGTAGATTAGGAGAACAAATATCATCACAAAAAAAACTAATTTCTTTAAATTTATCTTTGGCCTTTTTTATCGCAGTTTCACTAATATCCATCCCATCCCAATGAATATGATGTAGTTTTACATTAAGCTGATTTACTACATATCCTAGTCCACACCCCACTTCACATCCAGAATCAACATTAGGTAACTTTGAAATTATCATTTCAAGGTACTCTCTTGATTTTTGATATAATTTTTCTAAACGGCTATCCTTTCCCTCTTGTCCCCATGGATCATCAACTGATTGGTAAAAGCCCTCAAAATCTCCAATAAATTCCAACTTACCCTTATTATTTGTAAATACAAAATCTTTTGAAACTAAATTTTTCATACTTTTCCCTTTCTTGCAACAACTATACAAAACCCTGTATTTTCTTTACATAAAGGTAAAAATGTATCTTGATCTTGATAGTAAAAATGTATTTCAAAATTTTGAAGTTTTAAATTAATACTATCTATAAACTCATTTTTTGGCATCTCATTAATATGGAAAGGGTTTGTTATATAAGGCTGATTATCCTTGTATCTAAGCATAGGAGATGATCCTATAAAGACACCCCCATCTTTTAACCAAAGATTAATATTATCTAAAAATCTTAAAAAGACATCATTTGGAACATGTTCTAATGTTTCAATAGATACTATATTATCAAGAGAAGAATACTCAAACTTTAAATAATCTATATTTCCTTGTTCATACTCAATATTTTGTAAACTATTATTTTTCTTTGCAAATACTATTGCATCTATCGATAAGTCTATCCCTAAAACTTTTTTTGACTTACTTGCTAATAGCTTACTGCCATATCCAGAACCACAGGCACAATCTAAAGTAATTGCATCATTTTTTATGAAATTTAATGCAAATTTATATCTTGCAAGGTGCCTTTGCTCATTCTCATCCATTTTATCTTCGTATCCTGTTAAATATAGCCTTTCTGGTGAAAAAATCTTTAATAGCATATGAACAGTAATTAAACCTATAATTTTATTACTATTATCAACTACTGGTAATAAGTTGATTTCTTCTTCTCTTAATATCCGAAGAGCCACGGATGCTCTGTCTGCTGCTAATATTGTTTTAGGTCTTAGTGTAATATACTCTTCTATACTAGATTCACTGTTTAATAAAAGACTTTTTCGTACATCACCATCAGTTAATATTCCGATTAATTGATTTTCATCATTAGACACTAACAATGCACCTTCTACAAAGTAGTCAAATATTTTATTTTTCAATTCTTTTATTTGTGTTAAACTGATTACATTGGTAACATTTTTTTTCATTACTTCCGAAACTAATAATATTATATTATTTTGCATTTACACCACACTTTTATTCTTAAAATTTAATCTACACTTGTCTCAAATGAAATAATTCATTTTTAAATACTTTATACTTCAATGCTAAGTTAACAATTTCAATAAGCATAAAGTTATGCATTTTTACATGATTATCCAACTCAAAAATATTCCCAGTACTTTTATGAACAAGATAATTGTAAATTGATTTATAGTAGTCATAATCATATTTAAGTATAAATACTTCTGATATACCTAAAGAAACATATTCATCTATTTTATTTTTTTCTATTTTTTTATTATATTTCTCAAAAGTAACTTCTTTCATAAATGAATGAAATGAGAAGGAGACAATATTAATACAGTTACTATATAATATTTCATGTATTTTAAAAAAAGGTTTTATATTATTTGAAAAAATATAAATTTCAATTTCTTGCGCTATTTCAAATATATCTTTAGGAGTAATTAAAATAAACCTATTAATTTCTTTACTTAAAGTACTCTCTAATAATTTCTTATCATTATCGTTAAAATAAAAAGCCTTAAAAGTAACCTGAGGAAACCTAAGATAAAGTTCTTTAATATATTTTACAAAGTCTTTATCATTAAGATTTTCTTCAACAGCTAAAAAGCCTATACAATCTTTCATGTAAAG
>JAMOPZ010000064.1 GCA_027064245.1 Campylobacterales bacterium | reverse complement strand
ATAACTAAATATAATTAAATATATACTTAAAAAGAATTTATATTATAAAGAATTTGATAAATTATAATTTTTATTTTTTACAAAAAGTACTATTTTAAATAAAACTCCATTATCTATATTTTTTACACTTCCTTTATTTGGATTTCCACCATGACATATTGTACAACCACCTGTATCACCAACAGCTTGTCCTAATGCAACAATTTGTTTCATCATATCAGAATCTTGATCTCTAATTGATTCAATTCCATTATGACACTTAACACAACTATCTCCACCACTTACACTTTTAGTACTCATATTGCCTTTTTCATGCATAGCACCAAATAATGTAGTTGAGATAAAAAGTGCTATTAATAACACAAATCTTACATTGTTAATTTTAAGATTTCTCATAACTATTCTCCTTTATATTTTGAGATAGTAAGATAATAACAAAAAAAAGTGCTATGAAAGTGCTTATATTAAATTATGCTAAAAACTCTCTTAAAACTTCACTTAATTTATTTTTATTTAAAGGTTTAGTCATATACTCATATATATTTAATCATTTTTATACCTTAAATAAATCTTTGGGTTCGCTTATATAATATCCTTGAGTATAATCTATTCCTATTTCTTGTATTATATCTAATACCTCTTTTGAATGTACAAATTCTGCTACAGTTTGAATTCCCATTTGTAAAGCAAAATTATACATAGTTTCTACTATAGTTCTACTAAAAGGATCTTTGTCTATATTTTTTATTAAACTACCATCTATTTTTAAAATATTAGGTTTAAAATCTAAAAGTCTTTCAAAATTTGAATATCCTGATCCAAAATCATCAATTGCTATTTTTACACCAAAGCTTTTTACTTTGTCTATAAAATCTATAATAATATTAAAATCTTTTATATTTTCATCTTCAAGTAGTTCAAAAACTATTCTAGAACCATATTGTGAATTTACTTGCAAAAAGTTCATAATAGTATATCGAATATAATCATTTTCTATATCAGTTGCACTTAAATTTATAGAGATATCTTTTGATGTATTTTCTAAAGCTTTAAAACTATTTAAAAGTACTTGTTTTGTTATTTCTATATAATATTTACCTTTTTTTGCAATATCTAAGAAGAAAAATGGAGAGATAACTTTACCATCTTCATCTATTAATCTTACTAAAGATTCATATTTTTCTATTTCTTTTGTTTTATTATTGTATAATGGTTGAAAATATGAAACTATATTATTAGTTTGTAATGCTTTTTTTATCATATTTATAGTTTTTATATTTATTTGTGCTTGTTCTTGGATAGTTTTTATAATATCATTTGCATATACTATGTTTTTTTGTTCTTTAATTGCATAATTCAATCCTGCTTTTGCCATTTTAAAGAGATTATCATTGCCTTTTGCAAAACTTATGATTATATTTATATTATATTGGTAATTATCAAAATAAATTGTAAAATCTTTTGTATTTCTATAAAATATTTCACAACTTTTATGAGCATCTTCTTTGGAGATTTTATTATCAATATCTTCTCTTAATAAAGCAAATTCTCCATCATTTATATGGTATAATTTAGCACTTATACATTTTTTACCCAATAGTTTAGGGACACTTTGTGCAAATTCTATCTCTATTTGATTTGATAATTCATTTGTATAAAATTCTTCTAACAATTCAAAGTTTTCTATTTTAAATAATACTAATTTTGCATTAATACTA
Organism: Campylobacterales bacterium; assembly: GCA_027064245.1. Taxonomy (GTDB): domain Bacteria; phylum Campylobacterota; class Campylobacteria; order Campylobacterales; family Arcobacteraceae; genus JAIOSF01. Next base: position 1,953 of record JAMOPZ010000064.1, on the reverse strand, counting down.
TGTTTTATATCTTGAAACAGTGCTGTTTTATTTGGTAGATTTGTAGTTTTAGTTTTTAGTGCATGAATATATTGCTTATTTACTAAAGAAAGATTTATATAAGATCTACATCTTGCTATTAACTCTTGCTTATCAAATGGTTTAGAGATAAAGTCATTTACTCCATATTCTAAAGCTTTTATTTTATCATCTTTTTGAGTAGATGCAGTTATCATCAATATAGAGACTCTTTCAAACTTCTCTATAGATTTTATAATCTTTGTAGCCTCATATCCATCCATATTTGGCATAATTGCATCCATTAATATTATATCAGGATTTAACTCTTTTGTTTTTTCAATAGCTTCTTTACCATCAACTGCTTCATAAAGTTCATAATCTTGATTTTTTAAAGCAACTTTTGCCATAAATCTATTGTCTTTTTTATCATCTACTATTAAAACTATTGGTTTTTTATGCATCTCAATTATTCCTTAAAAAATTTTATTTAATATTATAACTAATTTATTCTTATTTAAAGGTTTTGTAAGATACTCGTCCATCCCTGAACTTAGAAATTTTTCCCTATCTCCCTTTAGGGCATTTGCTGTTAGTGCTACTATTGGAGTATGAGTTAGATTATTTTCTTTTTCATATTTTCTTATATGTTGTGTAGCTTCAATACCACTCATATTTGGCATATTTTCATCCATAAGAATTAGATCGTAACTGTTATTTTTAAATTTTTCTACTGCTTGAACTCCATCAGAGGCTATTTCAAACTTTAGTTTCATCTTTTTTAGAATTACTTTCATAAACATCTGATTTGCTTTATTATCTTCTACTAAAAGTATTTTTTTATTGGTAAAGTCTATATTGATATCTTTAGTGTTATTTTTTAAATTTATATTTGAAATTGGAGCAGGAATTATTAAAGAAAAAATACTTCCTTTTCCAAGTTCACTTGTAACTTTTAAGTTCCCACCTAAAAGTTTTGCTAATTTACTACTAATACTAAGTCCAAGTCCTGTTCCACCATATTTTCTAGTAGTTGAGTTATCTTCTTGATTAAAAGCTTCAAATATATGATCTATTTTATCTTTTGCTATCCCTTTACCTTCATCTTTTACAGATACTATTAGATTGTTATTACGGTATTTTACATCTACTTCTATATTTTTACCGTTATTTGTGAATTTTACAGCATTGCTTAAAAGATTTGTAATGATTTGTTTCACTCTTAATAGATCAGTATATATAACTTTAGGTATATCATCATCAAAATTTATTGTAAGATTAATATTTTTTTTACTACATTGCGCTTGAAAAAGATGTTCAATTAAACTTAACTCTTTTTTAGGATCAAAATTTATTTTATCAATGACTAATTTTCCACTTTCTATTTTACTAAAATCTAAAATATCTTCTATTATTTGTAATAATACTTTGCTAGATTGATCTATTATTTCTATATATTCATGTGTTTTTCTACCTTTTGTCTCCTCTTTTAGTATATTTATAAAACCCATTATAGCATTAAGAGGAGTTCGTATCTCATGGCTCATATTTGCTAGAAATTCACTTTTTGCTTTTGAAGCTTCTATTGCTTTATCTCTTTGTTTATGTGCAGTTTGTGTTTTTATATCTATTATTAGTTTTTGATCAAGTAATGTTTCTTTTAATTTTTTTGTATTTGTTATATCTTTATTTATAGAAAAAAATTCAATAATATTATTATTTTTATCTACTACTGGTTCTATAGTACAGTAAAGCCAAAAATAATCTCCAGATTTATTGATATTTCTTATTTCACCTTCCCAAATATTACCTTGTGAAATGGTTTTCCACATAGAGTCAAAAATTTCACAAGACATATATTTATCTTTTAGTTTACTAAAAGAAGACCCCACTAGTTCATTTTTTTTGTAACCAGATATTTTACAAAAAGCTTCACTTACATCTATTAAAATACCA
>JAMOPZ010000063.1 GCA_027064245.1 Campylobacterales bacterium | reverse complement strand
AAGGAAAAAGAGATAATACCAATAATTTCAGTGATTTCAAAAAGCATAAACACTCCATAGTAAAACAGATAAGATTATATCAGCTTATCTTTAGTATTTCCCTTAATAACAGTTATACAATTATTGGTAATTTTAATATAAACAAAAGACCATCTTTTTTTCTTTTTACATCTATATAACCATTAAAACCCTGTTCACAAATCATTTTAGACATAAAAAGTCCAAGTCCTGTACCACTACTTGAGTGTTTTGTAGTAAAATATGGTTCAAAAAGCTTATCAAAAATATCATCTGAAATACCACCAGCATTATCCAATATTTTTAAAATAGCATAATCTTGTTTTTTTAAAATTGTGATTTTAATCTTTCTATTTATAATATTATTTGATATAAAAGCATCTTTAGAATTTTGGATAAGATTTATAAAAATCTGAGATAGTTCATTTGAGATACCTAATAAAATAATATCTTCTGAACTACATATTTTTACAGAGATCTTCTCTTTTTTTAATATTCTTTTAAATATAGATAAAGCATCATCTATACTTGAAATAATAGAAAAATATTTTTTCTCTTTTGTTGGTTTAAAAAAATTAGTAAAATCATCTATTGTATTTGACATATTTTGTATAATATTTTTACTATCATCATAAATTTTTAATACTTTTTTTTGATTATTTGATAATAAAGCTTTTTTCATAGTAAAATTAAGTAATGTAAGTTCAGTAAGAGGTTGCCTCCACTGATGTGCAATATTTGCCAACATCTGACCCAAACTAGCAAGTCTAGATTGCCAAAAGATCATTTTTTGTTTCTCTTGTAATTTATCTTTTAGTATAAATTCACTTGTTACATCATATCTAATAGCTATATATTCTACAATATTACCATTGTTATCTAAAATAGGAATAACTGTAGTATTTACATAAAATGCAGAACCATTTTTTGCTCTATTTTTTACTGTTGCTTTATATGTTTTTTTTGCTTTAATTATATCCCAAAGTTTTTTAAAAGCTGAAGACGGAACAGAAGGATCTCTTACTATATTGTGATTTTTTCCTATTAGTTCCTCTTTTGTATAACCTGATATTTTACAAAATTCATCAGATACAAAAGTGATTATCCCCTTTGTATCTGTTTTTGAAACTATATTATTTTTTTCTATTGCTTCTACATACTGTTTTAGCATCTAAAATATTTTTTTAATTTTTCTCTTTTTTTGCAGGAACTACCAACATATTTATATATCTACCTTCAAGTTTTGGTTCATTTTCTTTTACAGCTATATCTTCTACCATTGGCCAAACTCTATGTAAAACTTCAGCTCCAGCATCAGGATTTGCCATCTCTCTACCTCTTAAAAATACTCTAAATTTTACATGATTTCCTTTTTCTAGAAACTCTCTTGCATGTTTTACTTTATAGTCTATATCATTTTGAGCAATTTTTACAGATAATTTTATCTCTTTTGTTACAATAATCTTTTGGTTCTTTTTAGCTTCTTTTTTCTTTTTTTCTTGCTGATATTTAAATTTACCATAGTTCATAATTTTAACTACTGGTGGTTTTGCACTAGGTGCGATACATACAAGATCAAGTCCTTGTTCATCTGCTAATGCTAAAGCATCTCTTGAACTTATTATTCCATAACTTGTACCATCATCTCCATTACATCTAACCTCTTTAAATCTAATATCCTCATTCATCAACACATCGTCTTGATTTTTTTTACCTTTAAAACTCAAATTTTATCCCCTATTTGTTTATCTTGTAACATTTGTAAAAACTCCTCTTTACTAAGTACACTTCGTTCTCTTTTTCTTCTATCTCTTAAAGCAATTTTACTATTTGCTACCTCATCGTCACCTATAACTACTATCATTGGAACTCTTTGCTTTTCTGCTATTCTTATTCGTTTATTTAAACTCTCATTTTGATCAAATACTTCAGAATCAATCTCAAGTAACTGAAGCTCTTTTTGAAGATTTAAAGCATACTCTTCATGTGGAGTTGAAATAGGTATAATAATAACACCAGTTGGAGCAATAGATAGTGGAAATTCCCCTGCATAATGCTCAGTTAAAATACCTATAAATCTCTCAAAGCTTCCTAAAATAGCCCTATGAATCATTACTGGTTGCTCTTTTGTATCATCTTTTGTAGTATAAGTAATACCAAATCTACTTGGAAGATTCATATCTACTTGTATTGTACCACATTGCCATTTTCTTCCAATTGCATCAAGAATTTTTATATCTATTTTTGGTCCATAAAATGCACCACCACCCTCATCTATTCCATAAGAGTAACCATTTTCATCAAGTGCATCCATAATACCTTTTGTTGTAGATTCCCAAAATGCATCATCACCTATAGCTTTTGCTGGTTTTGTAGATACTTCCATCTCATATTTAAACTCAAAATGGTTCATCAAAGACTCTACAAACTCTAAAACCTCTATAATTACAGATTTTACTTGATCTTGTGTACAAAAAATATGTGCATCATCTTGAGTAAACTCTCGCACACGAAATAATCCATGCAATGCTCCACTTAACTCATGTCTATGTACTACACCATACTCAAAGAATTTTAATGGTAGATCTTTATAAGATACTAAATCATTTTTAAAAATCTCTATATGACCTACACAATTCATAGGTTTTATACCATATTCACTTACTTTTGGATTATTTTCATCACCCTCATCTATTTGAGTAAAATACATATTTTCTTTATAGTTTGCATAGTGACCTGAAGTTACCCATGCTTGAGCTTTTAATATCTCAGGACCTCGTACTGGCTGATACCCTCTAATTCTATGAGCTTTATAAAGTATATGTTCTAATTTTGCTCTTAGTCTTGCACCCGCAGGAAGCCATAAAGGAAGCCCTGCTCCTATATCTTCACTAAAAGTCCACAACTTCATATCAGTACCAAGTCTTCTATGATCTCTTTTTTTAGCCTCTTCTAGCATAGTTAGATGATCTTTTAACTCTTTTTTATCAAAAAAACTAATACCATAAATTCTAGTAATCATCTCATTATTACTATCTCCACCTAAATACGCCCCAGCTACTCTTAGAAGTTTGAAATTTCTTATAAGTTTTGTATTTGGTAAGTGAGGTCCTCTACATAGATCTGTAAAATCACCTTGAGTATAAGTTGTAAGTGTATCATCTGTAATATTTTTTAAAACCATCTGTTTTAAAGCATCATCTTTAAACTGTTGATTAAACTCTTCTTTAGAAATAGTATTTTTTACAATATCATACTTTTTATTTGCAAGATCTTTCATCTTTTTTTCTATAATTTTTAAATCATCCTCATTTAACGATTTTTCAACTTTAAAATCATAGTAAAATCCCTCTTTTACAACAGGCCCTACAAAAAACTGAGCATCTGGATGTAGCTCTTTTATAGCTTGTGCCATAAGATGTGCTGTAGAGTGTCTAAGTATCTCCAAAGCTTGTGCTGAAGAATCTGCTTTTATACCATTTGTCTCATCTGCTTCAATTCCAAGTTGTGAAGCAGTTTGAAGATCAATTATTTGATCATCTTTTATTATTCCTATATAGTCCAATAAAATCCTTTTCTATAAATCTTTTCTTAATTTTAGCAAACTTTAACTTTAACTTTCACTAAAACTATAGTTAATTTGGTAAAAGTATATATAATTTTCCTT
>JAMOPZ010000062.1 GCA_027064245.1 Campylobacterales bacterium | reverse complement strand
TATATATTTGTGAAAATTGTTTATCATAATACTTTTTTAATCCTTTTTTTGTTAGAATCATACCAATTAATTATAAAATTAAGGATAAAAAATAAAAACACAATTAAAAAACATCATACTCTTTAATAATATAAATAAAAATATCTTACAAAAGGATATAAAATGATACATGATATTAGCTCTGTATGTACATATTGTGGAGTAGGATGTGATATTACTGCTCAAGTAAAAGATAATAAAATTTTAAAGATATATGCCCAAAGTGATGGTTATGTATCGCAAGGAAAACTTTGTATTAAAGGGAAATTTGGTTTTGATTTTGTAGATTCACCAAATCGTATACGAAATACAAGGATAAAAAAAAGATTTATAAAAGAAAATTTTGAAGCGATGCCAAGGGAACTAAAAGCTAGAAGTCATACTTTAAAAAATTTAGATGATATTTGGTATGAATCAAACTATGAGTTTGCTACTAGTTTAGTTGCATGGAAACTTTCTGAACTAAAATATCAATATAAAGATAACTCTTTTTGTGCAACAGGTGGTGCTAGAACATCTTGTGAATCTGCATTTTTATTACAAAAATTTACAAGAGATACTATAGGATCTCCCCATATAGATAATTGTGCTAGAGTTTGTCATAGTCCAAGCTTAAACGGTATGGCAGCAACCATTGGAGAGGGAGCTGCTACAAATCCTTATGATGATATATATAAAACAGATTTTATCCTTGTAATTGGTTCAAATACTACTCAAGCACACCCAATAATAGCAAATAGAATTATAGAAGCCACTAAAAAAACAGCTAATCTTGTGGTATGTGATGTACGAGATATTCAGCTTGGAAAATTTGCAAAAGAAGAAGTAGTCTTACCTTATGAGGCAAATCTACTTTTTTTAAACTCATTAGCTTATGTAATTCTAAAAGATGAGCTATACAATAAAGAGTTTATAGATACAAGAACAAAAGATTTTAATGATTATAAAAATAGTATCTTAAATGATCCATATGCAAATCCAAACTATTTTAAAAAAATAAAAGGGTATGAGATAATAGCAGATCAGATTCCTAATATTGCTAGAAATTATGCCACAAAAAAATCTATGATATTTTGGGGATTAGGTATTACTGAGCATCTTGATGGTAGCTATGCTGTTATGGCTGCAGTAAATCTAGCACTTTTAACAGGTAATATTGGAAAAGAAGGAACAGGTCTTATGCCACTTCGTGGTCAAAATAATGTTCAAGGTGCATGTGATATGGGGTGTTTACCATACTATAAACCAGATTATATAAGACCAAAAAAAGAGGATATTGGACTTACAACTCCACAACTAATAGATGCTATGATTGATAATAAAATAAAATCTATGATAGTAATGGGTGAAGATATAGCACATATCCATCCAAATCAAACTAAAATAAACAAAGCATTAGAAAAGCTAGAATGTTTAGTAACTTTAGAGCTTTTTATGACAGAAATAGCACAAAAATCAGATATAGTTTTTGGGGTAAAATCTGCCTATGAAAAAACAGGTGTTTATATCAATGCTATGAGGAGACTACACCTTTCACAACCTTTAGTTGAAAATGACCTTCCAGATGATTGGGAGATTATAAAAGATATTGAAAATAAAATAAAAGGTGAGTTTTTATATAACTCTAGTAGTGATGTATGGGAGAATATAAGAGAAGAAGCACCAAAAAGATTTAAAGGTGCTAGCTATCAAAAGCTTAAAAAACACCGATCAAAAGGGATGCAATGGCCAATAGACAAAACAGATACACCTATATTACATACCAAAACTTTTAGTACACCAGATGGTTTTGGATATTTTAAATACAATCAATATAAATTAAGAGGACAAGTAAAAAAACTTATAGAAAATAAAAAAGATAATATTTTTTATCTAACAACAGGAAGAGTATTAGTACATTATAACAATGCTGCTCAAACTTCACAAAGTATAAAACTACAAGATAAATATCCTAAGGATATAGTATTAGCTTCAATAGAGGATAAAGATAAACTAAATAGTAGTTATATAGTATTAAAATCTTCTTATGGTCAAACAGGAAAATTACCTATAAAATTTACAAAAACAATAAAACCAAATACACTTTTTTGTTCTTTTCATCATATAAAATCTAATATAAACTATCTTTTTGGAGATGAATCAGATACAAATACAAAAACTGCAAAATTTAAATCGATTGAAGTAGAAGTTATTAAAATCTAATGAATATCTCAACAGCTACTTTACTCAATCTTTTAACTCCTAAATTAAATAATGAACTAAAAACAAAAATAGAAACCAATAGTAAAGATGGTAAAGTAGATATTAAATCTTTAGTTCAAGACAAAACTGTACAAACCCTTCTAAATGATATATTTGATGATATAATTACCCAAAGTAGATCAAAAGATAGTTTAGTACAAACTTTAAAAAATAGCAAACATCTTTTTGAATTAAAAGATTTTCAAAAAGATATAAAATCTATTGTTAAACAATTAGAACAAGAACCAAAGTTTCAAACTCAAGTAAAAGTTTTAAAAGAGTTTTTAATAGATATAAAAGATATTAATAAAACAAATATAACATCAAATATCACAAATAGTGGGATATTTTTAGAATCAAAATTAAAACAAATAGTTGAAGAAAAACTACCTCAAACACCTAAACAAGATCAACAAATAAAAAGCTCAAATACAAAACATTTAGATACAAAACCTATACAAATTAATAATAGTTTAGAGTTATTAAAAGATAATTTAATAGATATTCTAAAAAATGGACTAAAATCAGAAAATATAATACCAATAAAACAAGATATAAATAATCTTGAAAATATACTAAAAGATGATAATATCTCTTACGATACTAAAAAAATATTACAAATTAAAACTGCAATTTCAAATATATTAACAGATATTAAAAAAATTCCATTAAAAAATATTGAATCTACCATTATACAAAAACCTATACAAGAACCTAAAATAGAACAAAAAGAGATTGTAAAAATTATACATAAAATAGAAAAAGAGATAACAACATTATCTCCTATAAATATTTTAAAAAATAGTGATATAAAAGATGATATAAAACAAAATAATAGTAAAAATAATATTACACAAGATCTTAAAACTATTTTATTACAACTAGATGATATTATAGAAAAAGATTTAGATAATGATGATAAATCTACACCAACTAAAAACCAAATTTTAAAACAAACAGTAGAAAAAATTATATCTCAAATAGAGTTTTATCAAGGTATATCTTACTTATTACCATCTACAACTACATATCTTCCATTTTCTTGGGATAAAATAGAAGATGGTGATATATCGTTTAATAAATCTTTATCTACTAATGATGAATTTTCATGCCAGATAAATTTAACCCTAAAGGAGTATGGAGATACTAGAATATTATTACAATTAGATCGCAAAAATAATCTATCTATTAATATTGCACTTAGCAGTGATATTTTAAAATCTAAAATGCAAAAAGCTTTAAAAATATTAAGATCAAATATAAATAAAATAGGTTTAAAATTGTACACCTTAAATATATTTGATCTTGAAATAAAGGATAATCCATACAATTTAAAAGAAAATTTATCTTTTGAGTTTGAATTAAAAGCATAATTATTATATAATGCAACAAAATAATTAATAAGGGGGGGGTTATGAGAAAAAAAATAATACCA
>JAMOPZ010000061.1 GCA_027064245.1 Campylobacterales bacterium | reverse complement strand
AACTTTGTTTTAAATATTTTATCCAATTTTTTATTTTTTTTAGCTTTAAAACTCCATAATGGCGAATGTTCCATCCTAGAGATAGAAACAACTGCTTTTGCATTTTTTTTATTTAATATTTTTATAGCATTATCTATATCTTTTGCAAGCCGTAATGGTGAAGTTGGCTGAAGTAAAATAATATAATCAAACTCTTTATTTTGTTTTTTATAACACTTTATAGTATGTTTAATGGCATCAAAAGTAGTAGCTGTATCTGATGATAACTTTGCTGGTCTTTTTACAATACTTGCCTTATATTGTTTAGCAACCTTTAAAATATCTTTTCCATCACTTGTAACTACTACTTCATCTATATATTTTGATTTTTTAGCTTCTATTATAGAATAACTTATTAATGGCTTTTTATTTAATAATAAAATATTTTTATTTGGCAACCTTTTACTACCTGCTCTAGCAGGAATAATCGCTAGAAAAGTTTTCTTTTTCATCAATTTTACCTATTAATAAAACTAAATAGTTTTACTAAATCTTCTTTTATCTTCTGGTATTTTATTTAAATATGCATCAAAAGGCATAGATATATTTCTAATAAGCATAGATCCAGTTTGAGTTACACTTATTTTATCATCTTTTATACTTAAAAGTTCTGCATCTTCAAACTCTTTTAAAGACTCAAGTGCATCACTGAAATACTCTTTAAAATCAATATTAAACTTTTTTTCCACTTTTTTCATATCAAGTGCAAAATTTGCCATAAGTTCCATAATCACATATTGTCTTAATATATCATCATCACTTAAACTATATCCTTTAAATACTGGTAAATTTCCAGCATCTATAGCTGCTTCATATTCGCTTAAAGTTTTAAAGTTTTGTGCATAATAATCAACACCATCACCAATACTAGTTACTCCAATACCTACTAAATCAGCTCCACCTTTAGTAGTATATCCTTGGAAGTTTCTATGAAGTTCCTCTTTTTGTATAGCTTTAAATAGCTCATCTTGAGGTTTTGCAAAATGATCCATACCAACCATTTTATACCCAACTGAACCAAAAAATTCAATAGTATCTTTTAAAATTTCTAATTTTGTAGAAGGTGGTGCAAATGTAGTTTCATCAAACTTTCTTTGTGTTTTCATCATCCAAGGTACATGAGCGTAATTAAATACTGCTAATCTATCTGGATCTAATTTTACTATATCTCTTATAGTTTTAGCAAAAGTTTCTTTTGTTTGATGTGGAAGTCCATAAATTAGATCTATATTTATAGACTTTATCCCTGCATCTCTTGCTATTTTTACCACATTTTGTGTAGTTTCAAATGGTTGTATTCTATGGATAGTTTTTTGAACTTGAGGATCAAGATCTTGTACTCCAAAGCTTAATCTATTACATCCAGCTTCTTTTAAAACAGACATATGCTCTTTTGTAAAAAATCTAGGATCCACTTCACAAGAGACTTCTGCATCTTTTGCAAAATTTGGAAATGTTGCTCGTATAGCATCAAGTACCTCTTTTAGTTGTTGTGGAGCTAAAAATGTAGGTGTTCCTCCACCAAAATGCATTTGAGTTACTGTACGATTAGTATTTAGATATTTTGCTAAAATCTTTAATTCTTTTTTTAAATACTCAATATATCTAGTTTTTTTATCCTCTTTAGATGTAAATATTACATTACATCCACAAAAATAACAAGCACTTCTACAAAAAGGTATATGTATATATAAAGATAGTGGTCTATTGTTGCTTTGATTTTTAAATCTATTTATTAAATCTTCTTGTGTAAAACTAGTATTAAACTCAGGTGCAGTTGGATAAGAGGTATATCTAGGTCCTGGTCTACTATATTTTTCAAATTTTTTAAAATCTATCATTTTTTAATCCTTTGTATCTCGTAATCTATCTAAATATACCATAATACCTTTTTGAGCATGTAATCTATTTTCAGCTTCATTAAATATAATATCACTATATTTCTCAAATATCTCACTACTTACTTCATACTCTCTATAAGCTGGTAAACAATGTAAAAAAATAGCATCTTCTTTGGCCAATTTCATAAGCTTTGTATCTACCATAAAACCTTTAAAATCTTTTAATCTCTTAGCTTTTTCATCCTCTTGCCCCATTGATACCCAAGTATCAGTTGTAACTACACTTACATCTTTTATAGCATCTTTTGGATCATAAAAAGTTTTAATTTTTGCACCAGAGATCTTAGCAAACTTTAAAGCTTGTTCTAAAATATCTTGATCTACCTCATACCCTTTTGGAGTTGCTATATTTAAATCAAATCCTAACTTACTAGCTAACATAAGCCAAGAGTGTGTCATATTATTTCCATCACCTATATAAGCTACTTTTAGATCTTTTTCTTTATTATGTTCTATAATTGTTAAATAATCAGCCATAAGCTGTACAGGATGAAACTTATCTGTAAGTCCATTTATAACAGGTACTTTTGAATATGATGCAAACTCTTTTAACTCTTTTTGAGAATCATTTCGTATCATTATAATATCACACATACTACTTATAACTCTACTTGTATCACTTATAGGTTCACCACGACCTAATTGAATATCATTTGAACTTAAAAAAAGCCCTACTCCACCTAACTGATAGATACCTGTTTCAAAACTAACTCTTGTTCTTGTAGAACTTTTTTCAAAAATCATAGCCAAAGTTTTTGTAGGCATATATTTTTTAAAAATCTTCTCTTTTGTCTCTTTTTTAATCTTAATTGCTAGATCTATTATCTCTAAAATCTCAGTTTTAGAATAATCTGCTAATGTTAAAAAATGTTTCATTTTTAATTCCTTATCTTAAATCTTAATTAGTTTGTAATCGTTTTATATCAACACCTAGATCTAAAAGTTTTTGATCTAATTTATCATATCCTCTATCAAGATGATAAATTCTGTGTATATTTGTAACTCCACTTGCAACTAATGCTGCTAAAACCAATGCACTACTTGCTCGTAAATCTGTGGCCATAACATCAGCTGCATTTAAGCTATCTACCCCTGTCACAGTTGCTACTGTTCCATTTATAGTTATATTAGCACCCATTCGTATAAGCTCACTAGCATGCATAAAACGATTTTCAAAAAGTTTTTCATCTATAATACTGACACCATTTGCAATAGTAGCTATTGCCATAAATTGAGCTTGCATATCTGTAGGAAATCCTGGATACTCTGTAGTTACTATATGTATAGGCTTTATCTCTTTTGCTGGATATATAGTAACACTTTGTTTAGATATATCCAAAGAAAATCCCATCTGCTCAAATTTACTTAAAATCGCACTTAAATGTTCAGGAATAACATTTGTTACAGTTAAAGGTTTATTTACTATTGCACCAACACAAAGATAAGTTCCAGCTTCTATTCTATCTGGAATTATAGTAAAATCTTGCATATCTAAAAGCTCTTTTTTTGAACCTTCTATTACTAAAGTATTTGTCCCTATACCATCTATTTTTACACCACTATTACTTAAAACTTCACAAAGCTGTACAACCTCTGGTTCCCTTGCTACATTTACTATAGTTGAGGTCCCATACGCCAAAGCAGCAGCCATAATAATATTTTCGCTACCAGTTACTGTAATCTTATCAAAAACTATAGTTGTACCTTGAAGTCCTTGTGGTGCTTTTGCTTGAATATAACCATTTTTTATCTCAATAATTGCACCCATTTGCTCTAATGCCTTTAGGTGT
>JAMOPZ010000060.1 GCA_027064245.1 Campylobacterales bacterium | reverse complement strand
CTTGTAAATACTGCTGTTTTAGTAGTTGTTTTGTAGATTCAATTTTGTTCATTTATTTATTAATATCTCATTTATTATTTTTAGAATAATACCCAAATATACATTTGCATAGCTTGATAGTATTAAAGAAGTTTAATAATTAAATTATTGCTAGACACTTGGATACTTTTTACTAAAATGGTTGTATTCCCCATTCTAGCAATTCATCGACATAATCAGGAGTAGTTACCTCTCTATTATTATCAATTTTTACTCCTGTATAGGTGGTTTCTTCTGCAAGAGTTCTGATAATTGTGTCAATTTTTGTGATAGATGAGTTGAAGTCTTGCTCAATATCAACACATTGTTTTCCAATAATTGCAATCTTTTTTCTATATCGCTCTCTACAGTCTCTTGCCTTAGCCATTCGTTGCATATAGAGTTTAGCTTTTCTATATAGTTCTTCTCGTTCTGATCCATCGAATTTATCAATGCTTGTTCGTTCTTTTCCATCTTGTGAATTTTTTCTAATAATGTTTTTGTTAATTCTTCCATTTAGTCCTCCAGTTTTAAGTAGTAAGTGTTGCTTTTTTTCGAGTAACTTAGATTGCTCGATGGTATAACTATATACCGTCCATCTTTTTGATTCAACCTGTACTGATTTGGAATTAGCCATTTGCTCAGTGTTTTTTGTTCTTTGAATTGAAAGCTCTGAATCAGTAAAACAAGTAGTGTGAGTGCTAGTATTCCCATAACTGGTATGAGAAGTTGCTGGTCTTTCATTTTTAAAAGATTTTGTCTTACTAATAATGTTTTTTTGATTTTTTTGTTGTACATTATCAAGTCTCTTAGCAGCTCTTTCTCTTGGTTTTGTATATCTAGCATCGATTTCTTTTGTGCGTTTTTCAAGTGCAATGTAGAGCTTAATTGAAACTCTTTTATACTCTTCTGGACTATATTTGTAGCTTCCTCTAAATTGTTTGTTATCTGCGACTTGTTTTTCTCTATTTTCTCTGCTATATTTCCAAAAGTATTCACTATATATATCTCCTGTCAGTTTTATTTTTTCAGATTCATTTTTAATTGTTATATAGTATAAATCTTTACTATAATCATAACCAGTATTAATTATCTTTAAATTGGCATTTTTTAATACATTTTTTACATCTATTAAAGAATTAATAAGTGATGCTTGATGTAGCTCTCTTATAAAATTATTTATTACTGAGCGATTCATTTTTCTAGATTCTTGTTTATTACTTGTTTCCCATTGTGTTATATGAAAACCTTGTTCTTCTTGTATGAGTTGTCTATTATTTTTAGGACTTTCTAAATGATATTTCATATCAAGTAAATCACGGATTTTATTAACTCGATATCTATCTTTCTTATCCAAGTACAGTTGTAATTGAGTTCCCGTATAGAGGTTAAACTTAGGGATACGGATATGAATATGGTCATCGTCTGTATCTTGGTGTAAAACTGCATCAAAATGGTACTCATAAGCTTCAAATCCATGCATAAATAATTGTTCAAATTCAGTAAGAACTTTTTCCATAACCTCTATTGCAGGTTTACCTTTGAATGATAAAATAATTGAGTATGCATTTTGTCTATAGTTGGGGTGATTTGTAATATGGTCACCAAGAGTAATATCACCTTTCAAAACCTTTATCTTTTCGTGATCTCTTGGTTTCTTCCTTGTTCCATTTATCACATAGTTGCCCCAGCCATCGTTAGTGCCTGCGAATAGAATTAACATTTTAAACTCATTACTTGCTTATAGATGGAAGTAAGTAAAAAACTATTAATCTCGATATCTTTTGTAATATTATTTGCAATAATATTTAAACTTTTTGAAATACTATTTAGTTCAAATAGTAAAACTGGATCTATTTTTTTAAAGTAAGTACTAGAAGAGGGTGGAGCATGTGTTCCAATTGTTATGTCTAGTTGTTGTCGAATATATTCCGCCATAGTTATATTTTTTTTGGCGGATAGTTGTTGTATTGTTTCATAATCATTACATGTGATATTTACTTTTATTTGTTTTAATTTTGACATTATTACTCCATCGTAGACTCAGTATTTTCTTGCTTGATTTTTGCAAGGCGGAGCTTTTCTTGAAATAGTTCATCTAACTCCATTTTTGCAAAGACTGTCACACCTGGGGTAATTTTAATGGGTGTTAAAATTTCTTTTTTGGCTAGTGCCCAGAGAGTACTTACTCCAATGGCTAAATAAAATGCAGCAACCTTTGGTCTCATACCTATCGGTTCTATTTCTGTCTTTTCTAAAATCATTTTCATAATCTTTCCTTATTTTTTGATTAGGAAAATTTTATTATATGAATCCATGATTTGCCATTAAAAAGTGTTTACTTTTTGGGGTGTTTTTCGCATTTTTTCTAAAAACTACATAATTTTAGTCCTTTATTAATTATTTACAAATATTTTTTTGAAAAAAGACACCTTTTAATATTGAAATTGCAATAATCTAGTAAAATTAGTATCATTTAAATAAAAGGGTAAGAAAATTGACTAAAATAGTTTGGAAAATATATTATTGGCTAATCTTATTTGCTAGTATATTTGTATTAGGGGTATTTGTATTTATATTGACTACGAATATAAATGAATTTAATAGTATTTTTGAAGGTAAAAGTGCATTTACAAATTTATATGATATTTTCTTTATATTGCTGTTTTTCATATCTGTTTTAGGCTTAAGAGGTTTTATTTATAGTAAAAGGTACTTCATAAAAGAGTTATGGAAATTTATATTTTTTATGATACTAGTTGAGTATTTTGGAAATATAATTTATTCTTTCAATGATTATGATAAATTAGAGTATATAATAGATTCTGCAGTAACATTGCCAATATTATATGCTTTATATCAGTATGTATATAAAATGAATGATTTATGGAAAAATAATGATGACTAAGACTCAAAAAGTACTTTCTGTACTTTCTACTTTAACAATTGGTGCAGTTGGTGGTCATAATCTAGATGATATAATTGAAAAGTACAATTTAGAAGTAG
>JAMOPZ010000059.1 GCA_027064245.1 Campylobacterales bacterium | reverse complement strand
AAAGAATAGGCTTTTTTAATAGCCTCTTGTGCATATGGTAACATCACTGTTTTTTCATTTGATATTTTACGATAATGTTTTTTATAACTTATTACATAGTTTTTTATATCATTTTTAGCGACACCTAACTCTTCAAACATCACCTCAAGAGGATAACCTATAGTATCTTTTATATTTTGATCTGTTTTGTTACAAATAGTATCATTATCTTGATATGCAAATTTAAATGACTCTAAAATAGCTTCTGTACTATCTATTAAAGTACCATCAAGATCAAAAAGAATTATAGGTTTTTGATTATTATTCATAAATTTAAATATCTTTTACAAATTTTGCAATTCTATTTATACCATCTTTAATAGTATCTTCATCTGTAGCAAATGATAATCTAAAATATCCCTCTAAACCAAAAGCAACACCAGGAACTACTGCAACTCCTACTTCAGATAAAAGATCTTGACAAAATTGCATAGAGTCGTTTGAAACATCTTTTATATTTACAAATAGATAAAATGCACCTGTAGGATCTACTACACTTAGACCATCTATCTCATTCATCAGTTTTACTGCAAGATGTTTTCTTTTTTCAAATTCTACTCTCATCATCTCTATATCAGAATCTGCACTACCATCTAAAGCTGTAATAGATGCTGCTTGAGTAATAGAGTTTATATTTGATGTTGATTGAGATTGTAATTTTTTAACTGCTTTTAAAATATCTTTATCTTTTGTTGCTAAGTATCCCATTCTCCAACCTGTCATAGCAACTGCTTTACTAAGACCATTTATAGTGATAGTTCTTGCAAACATATCATCATTTATAGAAGCAACTGCTGTAAATTTTGTACCATCATATACAAGTTTTTCATACATCTCATCAGAGATTATCATAATATTTGTATCTTTTAAAACTTCAGCTAAACTTTCTAATTCCTCTTTACTATATACAGATCCTGTTGGATTTGATGGTGTTGTAAGGATCAAAAATTTTGATTTTGGTGTAATAGCATCTTTTAGTTGTTGTGCAGTGATCTTAAAATTTGTAGAATCATCAGTTAATATCTCTACTACTGTTCCTCCACAATATTTTACTTGCTCAGGATATGTTACCCAATAAGGAGCTGGGATGATCACTTCATCATCTTCTTGTATTGTTGCTTGAAAAATATTAAACAAACTATGTTTTGCACCAACACTTACAATAATTTCACTTGGATCATAATCTAAATTATTATCTCTTTTTAATTTCTTTGATATTGCATCTCTTAATGCTGGAGTACCTTCAACTGCTGTATATCTAGTATCGTTATTTTCAAGTGCTTTTATAGCTGCATCTTTTATAACTTGAGGTGTTCCAAAATCAGGTTCACCTGCACTAAAACTTAAAACATCTTTTCCACTTGCTTTTAACTCTCTTGAGAGTGTTGTTATAGCTATTGTAATAGACTCTGATAATCTATCCATTCTTTTTGCAATTTTCATACTTTTATTCCTATTATAATATTGTATAATATTGTAACAAATTTTTTCTCAAGTATTAATTAAAATATTAATACAATAATAGTTTATTTACATAATCCTACAACATCTCTTATAATCTCTATTTTAGTTTGTGCTATTTTTTTAGCTTTTGAAGCACCAAATTTTAATATATCTTTTACTTCATCTGGATGTTTTATATAATATTCTCTTTTTTGTACATAAGGTTCAAAATGTTCATTTATTTTGTCTAATAAACTAAGTTTAAAGTGTCCATACCCCTCTCCTGGAGTTGCATATCTTTGTTGAAGTTCTAAGAGTTCATCTTCACACATAAAAAGTTCACATAGTTTATAAACATTACAATTTTCCCACTCTTTTGGTTGATCTAGCTCTGTAGAGTCTGTTACAATCTTCATAACCTGTTTTTTTGTAATTTTTTTAGATCCAAACATATCTATTGTATTACCATAAGATTTAGACATCTTTGCACCATCGGTTCCTGGTACTGTTGCTACATTTGTATCTACTAATGCTTCTGGCATAGTTAAAATATCACCATAAGTGTTATTAAATGTATTTGCAATATCTCTTGTCATCTCTACATGTTGGATTTGATCTTTTCCAACTGGTACGATATTTGAATCAAACAATAAAATATCTGCAGCCATAAGTACAGGATATGAAAAAAGCCCATGATTTGTAGCTTGTCCTCGTGCTGTTTTATCTTTGTAGCTATGTGCTCGCTCAAGTAATCCCATAGGGGTATGATTTGATAATATCCAGTAAAGCTCAAGTACTTCAGGAACATCACTTTGTACCCAAAAAGTTGATTTTTCTGGGTCCATACCTAAACTTAAAAAATTCACTGCTGCTTCAAAAATATTGTTTTGCAAAAATTCTTTATCTTTTACACTAGTTAATGCATGATATGAAGCTATAAAAGCAAATAATTCTCCTTTATCTTGAGATTCTATCATTTTTTTTATCATACCAAAATAGTTACCTATATGTATAGTTCCACTTGGTTGTATTCCACTTAATATTCTCACAAAATTATCCTTAAAGTTTTTTTGGTATAATACCGAAAAATTTATGAGGTTATAATGAAACAATTATTTAAGAATGTTTTTTTAGGTGTTTTGGCGCTTATTCCGTTATTTATTGTAATTCAAATTGTTCTTTGGTTAAATGGACTTATGATTCAACTTTTTAAGTTTGTTTCATTATATACAGATAATGGATTTTATACAGCTTCTGTCTTGTTATTGGTTTTTATTTTTTTAGCAATTACAGGTGCATCTATTCAAAAAGCTGGTAAATCTTATGTAGTATCAAAAATAGATAATCTACTTGAAAGAGTACCAGCTATTGGAAATATATACTGTATTGTAAAAAAAATAACCGAACTATTTAAACCAAGTACTCAAAATCATAAACAAGAAGTAGTATTAATAGAGTATCCAAGAAGAGGATTATGGGTGCCTGCATATGTTTTAAGTGAACATAATGATACTTTAGTATTATTTATACCTACTAGTCCAAATCCAACAAGTGGATATACTATGATAGTACATAAAAGTGAAGTGATATCAACTAGTTTAACTTTAAGTGAAGCTAGTCAATTTATCGTTAGTATGGGAGCTGATTTTGTAAAAAAAGAGGAGATCTCAGCTATTGTTGAAAATAATTATCAAATATTAAAAAGAGGAAATTAAATGAAAAAAACAATATTTTTGGATAAATATCCAACATATACATTAGAATTATTAAAAAGTGAAGTAAAACAAAAAGATGTAAATGAGATTATGGAGTATTTTAAAGATAAAATAGAAACACATCCAGTAACAAAACTAATAGCTATATTTGATCACTATAGTCATACCAAATCTGTAGATGGTACTATTATGGATGGGTTATTAGATGCCCAAAATATACTTTTTTGTTTTGGAAAAACTATTCCTGATACAAGAATACTTGCAGCTCGTCCTAGAAGTATAGGTGTATGTGAGTTTGAAGATAAATATATAATAGAGTTTTTAGAGGCTCCAAAAGATGATCTAAATGATATTATGGAAGCTTGGACAAAAGGTTTGTATTCGTAAATTATGAAAAACTTAAAAAAAGAAAATCAAAAAAAATTAGAGCAAAGTGCAAATGTACAAGAGATAACTGCTGAAGTGTTAGATCATATGATGAATCCTAAAAACTATGGTACTATGGATGATGCAAATGGTGTAGGAATGGCAGTGGACAATAAAACTGGTGAATTTGCTATGGTATATATAAAAT
>JAMOPZ010000058.1 GCA_027064245.1 Campylobacterales bacterium | reverse complement strand
ATAGGTGCTTATATAGAGCAATTTGTTGGTAATGATATTAAAAGTTCTAGTAGTGGAGTTCCCATAGCTATAAAAGATAATATAAATATAAAAGGTCAAGAGCTTACTTGTGGAAGTAATATTTTAGAGGGTTATATAGCCCCATATAATGCAACAGTTATAGAAAATTTAGAAAAAAATGGTTTATGTGCATTTGGAAGAGCAAATATGGATGAGTTTGCTATGGGAAGTAGTACAGAATCTAGTTGTTATGGTAAAACTTTAAATCCAGTTGATAACACGAAAGTTCCTGGTGGAAGTAGTGGTGGATCTGCAGCAGCAGTTGCTGCAGGACTTGCTATTGCAGCTTTAGGAACAGATACAGGAGGAAGTATAAGACAACCAGCTGCATATTGTGGAGTAGTTGGTATGAAACCAACATATGGAAGAGTAAGTAGATATGGAATAGCAGCATATAGTTCAAGTTTAGATCAGTGTGGTCCTATAACTCAAAATGTAGAAGATGCAGCAATATTATATGATATTGTAAGTGGATATGATCCAAAAGATAGTACAAGTGCAAATATAGAGTATGAAGCAGTTGCTCCAAAGCTTAATAAAGATAGAAAATTAACTATAGCAGTAATAGATAATTTTATACAAGAAGCTAGTCCTTGTATAAAAGAGGCTATGGAAAAATCTATAAAATTACTAGAAGATGCAGGTCACATAATAGTACATAAAACTATGATGGATACAAAAAATATACTTTCATCATATTATATTATAGCAACAGCAGAAGCTAGTGCAAACCTAAGTAGATATGATGGTATAAGATATGGAGCAAGAGTTGATGGTTCAAATCTTAGTCAAACATATCTAAATACAAAATCTGCTGGTTTTGGTCAAGAGGTACAAAAAAGGATTATGTTAGGTAGCTTTGTGCTTAGTAGTGGATATTATGATGCATATTATATAAAAGCTCAAAAAGTACGACACCTAATAAAAGATGAATTTGATAATATCTTTAAAGATGCTGATCTTATCTTAAATCCAGTTGCACCAACAACTGCTCCAAAATTTGGTGCATTTAAAAGCTCACTAGAGATGTATTTAAGTGATATATATACAATTTCAGTAAATCTTGCTGGACTTCCTGCAATTAGTTTACCTGTATCAAAAGATAATGATGGTATGCCAATAGGTTTACAGCTAATAGGTAAAGCTTTTGATGAGCAAACAATTTTTGATGGAGCATTAAGCTTAGAAACACTAGTAAAATATAACTAGATATTTAAATAGGATAAAAAATGAGAATTAAAAAAAGAGCATTGACATTTGAAGATGTATTATTAGTACCAGCAAAAAGTGAAGTTTTACCAAAAGAGGTTAATTTAAATACAAAATTAACAAAAAATATTACTTTAAATATCCCTTTTGTATCTGCTGCTATGGATACAGTTACAGAATATAAAGCTGCAATTGCTATGGCAAGACTTGGTGGTATTGGTGTGGTTCATAAAAATATGGATATTGCAACTCAAGTTTTACAAGTAAAAAAAGTAAAAAAATCTGAAAGTGGAATTATAATAGATCCTATATCTATAAAACCAGAACAAACACTTCAAGATGCTGAAAATATTATGAAAGATTATAAAATTTCGGGAGTTCCAGTTGTAGATGATGATAATAATTTATTAGGTATTTTAACAAACCGTGATATGAGATTTATCAAAGATTTTACTCAACTTGCAGGTGATGTTATGACTACTATGCCTTTAATTACTGGTATTGAGGGTACTACACTTGAAGCTGCAGCTGAAGTTATGCATCAAAATAAGATAGAAAAACTTCCAATAGTAGATGAGAACAATAAATTAAAAGGTCTTATTACTATAAAAGATATAAATAAAAAAATAGAACATCCAAATGCAAATAAAGATGAACATGGAAGATTAAGAGTTGCAGCTGCTATTGGAGTAGGGCAGATGGATAGAGCTCAAGCTTTAGTAGATGCAGGAGTTGATGTGCTAGTTCTTGACTCGGCTCATGGTCATTCAAAAGGAATCTTAGATACAGTTAAGTTAATAAAAGAGAAACTAGATGTAGATGTAATAGCAGGAAATGTAGCAACAGCAGCAGCAACAGAAGATCTTATTAAAGTAGGAGCAGATGCAGTTAAAGTTGGAATTGGACCAGGGTCTATTTGTACAACTAGGATAGTAGCAGGTGTGGGTGTCCCTCAAATTAGTGCAATAGATGAATGTTCAGCAATGGGTGCAAAATATGGAGTGCCAATTATAGCTGATGGTGGTATAAAATATAGTGGAGATGTAGCAAAAGCATTAGCCGTAGGTGCATCTTGTGTGATGATGGGAAGTGCATTAGCAGGAACAGAAGAGTCTCCAGGTGAGGTTATTTTATCTCATGGAAGAAAATTTAAATCTTATCGAGGTATGGGAAGTATCGGAGCTATGACAAAAGGTAGTACTGATAGATATTTTCAAGAAGGAACAGCAGCTGATAAGCTAGTGCCTGAAGGAATTGAAGGTATGGTACCATATAGAGGGTATATTTCAGATATTATTCATCAGATGATAGGAGGATTGAGAAGTTCTATGGGGTATTTAGGAAGTGCAACAATAGAGATTTTTCAAGATACTGCTCAGTTTGTAGAGATCACAAGTGCAGGACTAAAAGAGTCTCATGTACATGATGTAACTATTACAAATGAGGCACCAAATTATCATATATAGTTATAAATAAAGGTTATTTATGTTACAAAAAGAAACTTTAGCATTACATGCAGGATATAAAAAAGATACTCAAGCCACTATGGCAGTACCTATTTATATGAGTACAGCTTATGAGTTTAGAAATAGTAAGCATGCTGCAGATTTATTTGCATTAAAAGAGCTTGGTAATATCTATACTAGACTTACAAATCCTACAAATGCTATATTTGAAAAAAGGTTTGCTACACTTGAAGGTGGTGTTGCTGCAATTGCAACTTCAAGTGGAATGGCTGCTATATTTTCTTCTATTGTAAATCTATGTGAAGCTGGAGATAATATATTAGTATCAAGTGCTGTTTATGGTGGAACTACCACTTTAACAGATCATACTATAAAACGATTTGGTATCAAAACTAGAAAGTTTAATGTAGTAGATCCTAAAGATTTAGAGGATCAAATAGATGAAAAAACAAAGTTAATTTTATTTGAATCTTTATCAAACCCAAATTTACAAATAGCAGATTTTAAATCTATTGTAAAAATAGCAAATAAATATAATATTTTAACTATAGTAGATAATACAGTTGCTACACCATACTTATGTAATCCTATAAAATTAGGTTGTGATATAGTAGTACATAGTACAAGTAAATATACTACAGGAAATGGTACTAGTTTAGGTGGAATAATTGTAGATAGTAAATCAAGTGGTAAAAAAATAAAAAATAATAGCAGATATGATCATTTTAATACTCCAGATGCTTCTTATCATGGTTTGGTTTATACCAAACTTCCTTATCCTCCTTTTATTATGAGGGTTTTACTTTCGGTATTAAGAGATTTAGGTGTTACTGCAAGTCCTTTTAATTCATGGATGATGATACAAGGATTAGAAACATTAGGTTTAAGGATAAAACAACACTCAAAATCAGCTTTAAAAATAGCTAAATTTTTAGAGTCACATAAAAAAGTAAAAAAAGTAAATTACCCAGGACTTAAAAGTGATAAGAATTATAAAAGATTTAAAAAATATTTAAATAATGGTTCTGGAGGATTATTAA
>JAMOPZ010000057.1 GCA_027064245.1 Campylobacterales bacterium | reverse complement strand
AATAGTTACCTGTTGGTTCAAATATAAATACTAAATCGCTATACTCTTTTTTATATAGTTTTTTTAGTTTAGAGACTAGTTTTTTCATACCAGTAATATTATTATTTATCTCAATATCTAAACTATTTTTTGGTATATGCACTGCTATTAATCTTTTACTTATATCTAATCCGATACAATCATTCATCGTAAGCCTCACTTTTACTTTTAATTTGGGAGCTTGTTAGCCTAAGAGTAGAAATACTCTCTTAGGTGATTTTAAAGTAGCATCGTTACATATAATTTTGCCTCATAAATACGATCTAGTTTTATCCTATTTTATGCTTTATAAAATTATAAAAACTAATAAGATATACAAAACTGATCTAGTCGCTACTCAAATTTGCAATGTAACTATCTGACTGAATTACAAGCTAGTTTTACTAAACATCTCGTTTAAGTTTAGTTGACCACTTTAACCGTTATCCGATATATTACTTTATCAAACTCTGTATTAGTATTGTAGCTTATTAGATATGAGTCGTTATGAGTCAAACCCTAAAGCACTTCGCTTTAAAGTAAAAAAACAAAAGACTAAAAAGCTCTACATGCAGAGCTAAAACTATCCAAAAGTTATCAGCCAAAAAACTAAAACCACTCCAACTCACAAAAACAAACCCAACTTACCTAAAAACTGTAAAATCATAAAGAGCATTGCCATCATAACAAGACCTTGGAGAGAAATAAGTTACCCAGCACTTTTTTAGTTATTTAAACTAAATTAAGATAAGATACTTTAAAGACTAAAAAAACTGAGAGGTAACTTATTTCTCAAGTCGACCGTTATATCTAAATGTATCCAAGTATATTTAGATATGGCCAAGCTGATTGGTCTAAAACTTAAGGAGAATATTTCATGATGAAATTAGTTTATAGTGCAATTTTAATTGCGAGTTTAGGTGCTTCAATAGTAAATGCTGAATTATTACCAGCAAAAAAGTTAAAGTCAATAAGTAGTAAAGCAACAACTAAAGCAATAGCCGACTTTAAAAAAGATAAAAAATCAAAAGAGGCTTACGATGAAAGTAAAAAGTTTATTGCAGATAGGTTAAATAAAGTTGCAAGTGAAGGGTTTTACAATATCGTATATGTTAACATTAATGATATTTATACTAAAAAAATGAAGTATAACAAGTTAAACGATAAGCAAAAAGACATACTTGAAAGTATCTTAAAAAAAGAATTAAAAGCATTAGGGTATAACGTTGAATCTGCAAAATATGATAATATTGGATTGCATTGGGCTATAAGTTGGGAGTAAGGATATAACAAAACCTTGGATGATGAATCAAAGTAACCATGCTAGTAAAAATAAATAATGATTATACAATGGAAAATTAATTGCTTATTTATATTTAATAATGTTAAAGGGCATATTATGAATGTAGAGTCTTCGACACAAATACAGTATACAACTCAGGTAAATAAATCAAAAAACACTTAAGAAAGCAATTACCCTTTCAAAGGTCAAGACTATATATTAAATTGATATGGAACCAATCTTAATACCAAATAATACATATTTTGTAATGGGTGATAATAGAGACCATAGTAATGATAGTAGATTTTTTGGTGTAGCTCCTCAAAAATTTGTTATTGCTAGAGTAAAATCTATTTGTATTAATTTTAATGATTTAAATAGAAGTGGACTAGATATAAAATAATGATAAAAAATAACAATATTGATAGTTTTATTTTATTAAGGGATATGTTTATAATTCCAATATCTATAAAATTTAAATCTGAAGTGCAACTTTTAAGTTAGAAAATCATTTTCTTTCTCTTTAAGACTGGTTACACTATAATTCTCTAGTTTTTGAAAAAGTTACACCCGCTGGGTGAAGTGTTTGAGTATGACTTTTTTGCTTTAAAGTACCTAATTACAGAACAAGTTGGCTTGTTGTCTAGTTTGGTATGGAATTATTGGAAAGGAATTAATTAATATAACTTTATCATGCAAAAAAAGAAATTAAAGTATAATTCAAAATTATTAATTTTTGCTTTATTAGCCATATTATTATCAAGTTGCGGAACATTTTCTCTTGAACTAGATAGTAAAATGACACAAAGTATATTTTTAAAGTCATTAAAACCCGTTAAAACTATATATCTTGTTAAAACTAATACGGCTATAATTGATGATAAAATTGGAGAATTATTAATACAAAAGCTTGAAAAAAAGAATTATGTGTTTGTAAATGAACCAAAAGATGCAACTTTTATATTGCGAGTTAATACAATAAATATGAACTCTCAGAAAGAGCAAAATGAAGCTAAAGCAAGTGCTATTGCCGGTGGAAGTACGGGGATAGTTGCATTAGCTAGAAAAGGTAGTGCTAGAAATGGACTAACAGGAGCAGTGGTAGGTGCTGTAGTTGGAGGAATTTTTGCTTATGCAGTTTCTGATGGGCAAGTGCGAATGCAAGTTGATGTGAAAATAGAAGAATCTATAAACGGTGAAGTTGTTGAACATTTCACAAGAGTTATAGCAGAGGCTAAACAAGTTCATTTAACAATAGAAGAAGCACAACCTCTTCTAGAAGAAAAAATATCTAAGCAAATTGCTGGTATATTTTTATAAAATTAAAAATGGAGAAACAACATGAAAGTAAAATCGTTAGTATTATTAGGAATTGGTTTTTTAGCAGTATTAGGAATGTCAGGATGCAGTAAAACTGCTGTAGGTTTACCAGTAAGCACAAAAATAGTTCCAAGTATGCCAAATAACACAAAAGAAGAAATCTTCTTTATTGGTACTAAAAATGATAGTAGTAATTCATTATCAAGAGCATCAGATATTGAAGAATCTGCATATTTCACGTTACAACATGTAGCAGAAACAGCAATTGCTAGAGAAAATAAATATTTTGCAGTTTATAAACCTAAAGCTCTTTCAAATTTTGATGGTAGCACTATAACATCAATGAAAGAATTTGTAGCAAAATGTGGTACAAGTGCTGGCGGAGGATTCGGTTCAGCTTTTGATGCATTTGGTCTTAATTCATACTATTGTAATATTGGTGGTGTTCCAGTTGTTCATACTGGATTTATGGAAGTTGCATTTTATAAAGAAAAACCAACTAATGTACTAGTTTGGAATGCTCAAAATGTTATAGATTACTTAAAAAAAGAGAAATTATATAAAAAGTATAATCCAGAAGAAGTAGAAATTATTCCATCTACAAGTATTGGTGGTAGTGGAGAATGGGTAAATAACCTAAGAAATAGAAAATAAAAAAAACACATAGGGAGAAAACCAAAAATTTAATTTTTAGTTTTTCTTTATGTGTAGATATACTTAATGTACATGTATTTGTGAATCCACATTTTCAAAAAATAATCAGGATTTAGTGATAGAAAAAAAGTTTAAAATATATAACTAAATTAAAGTTACTTAATTGTTTTCTGGAAAAGAGAAAAAGGTAACTCAAATGTTATTAGCCTTAGCAATAGATCATAATTCAGTTGAACATGTAGCTAAAGCTGAATTATGCGAATATAATAAACATTTTAATTTAGAGCAAGTCTATAAAATATCTAAAATTTTAGATATAAATATACGTGATATTATCCCTAAACTATAATAATAACTATAAATAAAAACACTACTCCAACAACTCAGAATAAATCTTACTAACCCTCTCAAGCACAGCAATATCATCCATATCGTTATCAATAAACTTTTCATCAAACTCTTTTTGAAAATTAACACCAATGCATTCCAATCTCTCAGCCTCATATTTTTC
>JAMOPZ010000056.1 GCA_027064245.1 Campylobacterales bacterium | reverse complement strand
GTTTAAAGGAAAATTTATACATATAAGATATTTTGCAATACGAGATAAAGAGGGTACCTATAAAGGGGTTATTGAAGTAAGTCAAGATGTAACTCATATAAGAGGATTACAAGGGCAACAAAGATTGTTGGATTGGGAATAATATAGATGAAGATAATTTTATCTTCAGTTGTTTTATCTGGAGTTTTATTAGCAAATCAAAATATAACTTTACAATGGCTTCAAGATAAACCTAAAAGTATAGCTAAGGATTTTTATATCTATAGATACTTAAATCAAGATATAAACTCTTCTCAAGCTTTAAAAGCTCTACAACAAATAAAATATCTAAATAATAGTATGTTTCATAGATTTGCTAAAAAATATAATGAAAAAATCTATAAATATCAAAGTAAATGTTTAAAAATGAGTTATTATAAGCTTCCATATGAAACACCATTTTGTATAGAAACAGGACTAAGTGTTTATGATGCTACAAGATTGTCATCAAATTTACTAGAAAAAACTAGAAAAAAAATTAAAAATAAATATCCAATATTGGAAAAAAAATTAAAAATTATAGATAGCTCTATACCTTTTGATAACTTGATTTTAAGTGATAATAAAATTTTTTTTGGAGTATTTAATCAATGTGGTGGAAAATATAGAGTAAAATATTTTAATAGGTCATTTCCTAGTGAACTTTTAAGTAGATTAAAAACAAATAAACAATTTTATCAAATGATTAAGTTAATTGTAACAAATCCAAAAATGACAAATGCTCAAAAATCTCTATTTGGATTTTATAATAAAAATCTAGATTTTAGAACTACCTTTATGTTGGCCATAAATAGTATTAAGTACAATAAAATAGATCAGGCACTTTTATATTTAAGCGAAGCATACAAAAAAGCATATTTTCAGATGCAAAAAGACAATATTGTTTTTTGGCAATATCTATTAACAAAAGATAAAAGATATTTGGAACTATTGCTTAAAAGTTGGGATATAAATATATATACTATTTATGCATATCAAACAGTTAGTAAAAAATTTGATAATATAATATATGATATTAAAGTAGATAAAGAAAAAAATAAATTATATGATCCATTAATCCCTTTTAAGTGGTTAAGCGTATTAAAAGATACAAAAAAAATGAGTTTAAAAAAGATAGAAAAGTATAATAAGCTTTTTGATGCAAAAGATACTTTAGGACATTTAGCATTTGTAAAAGAGAGATTTTACAAATATAAAAAATCATATTTTATAACACCATATAAAGAGTCTATAAAAAATCTACCTATAAAAAGGCAAATACTTTTATATGCATTAGCAAGACAAGAGAGTAGATTTATACCTACTTCTATATCTAGTTCTTATGCATTAGGTATTATGCAAATAATGCCATTTTTAAGTAAAGCATTATCAAAACAATTAAAAGAACCATATAATATAGATAATCAATTTATCCCTGAAATTAGTTTAAAATATGCTTCAAAACATCTTGATTTTTTAGAAAAAAGATTACCTAATCCGTTATTTATAGCTTATGCATATAATGGTGGTATAGGTTTTACTAAGCGAATATTAAAAAATGGATTATTTAAAGAAAAGGGTAAATATGAGCCATTTTTAAGTATGGAATTACTGCCATATGATGAGACAAAGAAATATGGCAAGAAGGTATTAGCCAATTATATAATCTACTATAACTATTTGATAAAGGCTAAAAAGCTTAGAATTATAGATTTTTTTAACAGTATTATAAAAAGTAATCATAAATGAGAATACTAGGAATAGATCCAGGAACTATTAATTGTGGGTATGCAATTTTAGAGCTTGGACAAAATGTAAATAAACCAAAATTAATAGAAGCAGGGCTTATAAAAATAAAAAGTAGAATATTGCAAGAACAGATTATGGAGCTAGTAGAGGGTATAGATATAATTTTATCAAAATACAAAATAGATGAAGTTGCTATAGAGGATATGTTTTTTGCATATAATCCAAAATCAGTAATAAAACTAGCTCAATTTAGAGGGGCATTAAGTTTAAAAATATTACAAGAGATAGGTAATTTTAGTGAATATACACCTTTGCAAGTAAAAAAATCAGTCGTAGGAAATGGTAAGGCTTCAAAAGAGCAGGTATCTTTTATGGTAAGAAGATTGTTAGGTATAAAAAAAGAGATAAAACCATTAGATATTACAGATGCTATAGCTGTTTCCTTGACACATTTTCAAAGAGTAAGATTGAAAAATTAATTTGGTATAAAATTTGGTATAAAATATGCTATAATGTATAAAAAATATTAAGAGTAAAATAATATGACAACTAGTGTAAACCAACCTCTAAAAACAGGGGATAATATAGATACTTCAAATGCAAACTGGAAATTTAAAGGTAGTGTAGTAGAGAATTTTGATAATCATATTTTAAAATCGGTTCCTTTATATGAGGAGGGGCATAATTTAATAGTAAACCTAAGTGATTATTTTATAAACGATGATTCTATTTGTTATGAACTAGGGGCTTCAACTGCAGCTTTAAGTATTAAGTTAGCAAAACACAATCAAACTAAAACAGCAAAATTTATAGGTATTGAAAAAGAGGAAGATATGTATAAAAAAGCTTTAAAAAGTACAAAAGATATATCAAATATAGAGATTTTTAATGATGATATTTTAACTTTTGATTTTTTAAAAAGTGATTTTATTGTATCTTATTATACAATACAATTTATAAAACCAAGTGTTAGGCAAGATATATTTAATAAAATATATGATTCGTTAAATTGGGGTGGAGCTTTTATATTGTTTGAAAAAGTAAGAGCAAATGATGCAAGATTTCAAGATATTACAACAGGGTTGTATAATGATTTTAAATTAAACAATGGCTATACTCCAGATGAAATTATCTCAAAAAGTAGAAGTTTAAAAGGTGTACTAGAACCTTTTTCAACACAAGGAAATATTGATATGTTAAAGCGAGCTGGATTTAAAGATATTATTTCAATTATGAAATATATATCTTTTGAGGGTTTTTTGGTTATAAAATAATTATGGATAAATAGATGGCAAAAAAGAAAAAAACAATATTTGAGTGTCAGCATTGTGGAGAACAAAGTGTAAAATGGTTGGGTAAATGTCCTAGTTGTGGAGGATGGGATAGTTTTGTAGAGCTTACAACAGAACAACTTGAAATTGTAAAAGAAACAGCAAAATTATCAACACAAAGTTCAAAAGCAGTACCAATCACATCTGTTGAGCAAGATAATATTACAAGATTTTCTACATATAATAGTGAGTTTGATTTAGTTTTAGGCGGTGGAGTAGTTCCAGGTAGTCTTACACTAATTGGTGGATCTCCAGGGGTTGGAAAATCTACACTATTACTTAAAATTGCAGGAAACTTAGCAAAAAGTGGTAAAAAAGTACTTTATGTAAGTGGAGAAGAATCTGCAGGTCAAATCAAAATGAGAGCAAATAGACTAGATGCAAATGAAGATCTGCTTTTTTTACTTTCTGAGATCTCACTAGAGTCTATAAATGAGGAGCTTCTAAGAGATGATTATGAAGTAGCTATAATAGACTCAATCCAAACAATATATTCAAATAACTTAACTTCAGCTCCAGGGAGTGTATCTCAGGTGCGAGAGATAACATTTGAGCTTATGAGAAAAGCAAAAGATAGATCTATTGCTATGTTTATAATAGGTCATATCACAAAAGATGGTTCTATTGCAGGTCCAAGAGTTTTAGAGCATATGGTTGATACTGTGCTTTATTTTGAAGGTGAAAGTAGTAAAGAGTTGCGAATGTTAAGAGGAT
>JAMOPZ010000055.1 GCA_027064245.1 Campylobacterales bacterium | reverse complement strand
ACTAATATTTCAAAAGATGGTTTAGAATCGGCTAAGATTAAAACTCAAAAATTTGAAAGAAAGATAAAAAAAGAGGGTGTGTTAAATATCCTTGTGAAAAGAGCTAGATAATATCTTTGTCTAACTAATTCTAAAATCTATTATCAAAAATCTCATAACTCTGTTTCAAGATTTTATCTTTTATAGTTAAGTCTTGAAACTGTAGTATATTTTCAAATTTTTCACTTATTAAAAAATCTTTTCCTAATAAAAGCAATGTTTTATAGTTTCCTTTTTTTAATCTTTTTTGAACTATTTTTGATTTGAATCTGTAAAGATATTTTTCTATTTTTTTATAAAATCTTGATTTTTTTGAAAACTGTTTTTTCCATTTCTTGATTTTATAAAACTCATTAATAGGCATAATAAGAATAGATTTATCAATTTTTGTAAAAAACTTATTTCGACCATTATAAAGCAATGAAACCTCTATATTATTATAATTTTGAATAACTTTCTTTTTAGGTTTTATCTCTTTTTGAATAGGCTTTAAAGGCTCTATCTTTTTTTTAATAATTTTTTTCTTTTTCTCTTTAATAACTTTAAACTTTACTTTTATTCTTACCTCTATAATAGACCCAAAATTGCTAGTATAAGGACTCTCTTTTATCGTTTCATCTAAAATCTCTATAACCTCTAATATCGCTTTTGATGTCTGAAAATTTTGAGAGATAGTCATAGTTGAAGAATATTTTCCATTTACCTCTTTTTGTATATCTAAATATGATGTATGAACCTTTGTACTCAACTGTTCACTAGCGACTGCCTTAGCATTTTCTAAAGCTTTTTTTCGTGCATCTATTTTACTTAACGCTCTATCTTCTCCCCAAACTGTAATAGTTTTTGCATCAATTAAAGAGATAAATAAGAAAACAGATAATAATATTTTAATCATAAAAAAATGAGTTCCTTTTAATTTTTTATTTTAAGTATAATATCAAAAAAAAGGTTTGTATGTATGTTTTCAGCAGAGATTTTAACATTTAGTTTTATCGCTATTATTATATTTTTAACAATTTTGGAGTTTTCTTTTCTATACCCTAGAGGAAAATCTATTAAAAGCACTATTGTAAGTGTTGGTGTTTTAGGGACTTTTACAGGTATTGTTATTGGTTTATATAGTTTCGATTATAAACATATAGAAGAATCTTTACCAAGTTTATTAGCTGGATTACAAACGGCATTTATCACATCTATTGCAGGTATGAGTGCATCTATTGTTCTTACTATTATCGAAAAGTTTAGAAAAGCTCCAGTTACAAAAGAAAAAAGTAGTTCTAAAGAGGTATTAGAGGATATTTTAGAAGAGTTGCAAAAAAGAGATGAGCGTTTGGATAGTTTGGAAAAATTAGTATATCTTGAAAAATTAGAAACAGTTGAAAATATAAATAAAGAGATTTTATCTAAACTTGATGGACTTGAAAAATTAGATAGTTCATTAGTAACTATTCAAGAGAAACAAACGGAACAGATTAAATCTTTAGATGATGGTTTTGAGAAGTTAGATAAGCTTGATGGACTTGAAAAAATAGAAAATTCATTATGGACTATTCAAGCGAAACAAACAGAACAAATCAAATCTTTAACTGATGGATTTGAAAAATTAAATAAACTTGATAGTCTTGATAAAATAGATAGCTCTTTACATACGATGCAAGAGAAGCAAGTGCAACAAAATGAGATAATGATAGAAAGTTTTGGTTCTAATTTTGAAAAGATGAACGATATTTTAAATAAAACTTTTGAGAAAATTTCAGAGGGTGCATCTAAAGAGATTATAAATGCTCTTCAAAATGTTATTCAAGATTTTAATAATAATCTTACAGAACAGTTTGGCGAAAATTTCAAAGCACTAAATCATTCTGTTATAAAAATGGTAGAGTGGCAAGAGAACTATAAAGAGTCTATTGGAACTATGGAACAAGGTTTACAAACTACTATAAACTCTCTTTCTCAAACAGAAGATAGTCTTACAAATATTTCAGCAAGAAACTCTGAGATAGTAGATGTTTATGACAAACTTCAAGAAACTATTAAAACTTATGAAACTCAAACAGCAACTATAAATCAACATCTACAAACTTATGCAGATTTATCCGATAAAGCACAAAATATGTTTCCGAGCTTAGAAAATAGTATAAAAGAGGTCACAGAAGTTTTCACTAAAGAGCAAAATATTGTATCAGATAGTTTAAAATCTCAAAGTGAAGAGATAGTGCAAGTGTTAGAAAAACAGAGTGAAGTAATTATAAAAATTTCAGAAAAACTTCCTAAAGAATTAGCAACTTTTGAAACCTCTTTAGAAGCTTTAACAAAAAGCTTTTTAGATAATTACACAACATTTCTTAAAAATGCAAAAAGTTTAATAGATGAAAGATAATCAAGATTCAGCAGAAGAATGGATGGCTATATCTGATTTAATGTCGGGTTTGATGCTTATATTTTTACTGATTGCTATCTCATTTATGGTTCAAGTGCAGAAAGATAAGGATAAAGTTTTACTTGAAAAAGAGTATTTAGAAAAAGTTCTATTAGAAAATCAACTTTATAAAGCAAAATTAGAACAAATATCTAAGGAGTTTGCAGGTGTTGAGGGCGCATTAAATAAAGCATTTTTAGCTGAGTTTACTCCCGAAGAGTTAGAAAAATGGAATGTTGAAATATTAAAAGATAATACTATCCGTTTTACATCTCCTGAAATTCTTTTTCTAAAGGGTAAAAGTGATTTGAATATTATTTTTAAATTTATTTTAGAAGATTTTTTTCCTCGATATATCAAAGTTTTATCACAAAAACAATTTGTAAATCATATAGAAGAGATAAGAATAGAGGGGCATACATCTTCAAAATGGAACAGTTCAAAACGAGAAAGCTATCGTAAAAATTTACAACTCTCACAAGAGAGAGCAAGAGCAGTTTTAAATTTCATTATAAATCGTTCAGAAGTTATAAATCAATTTGATTGGCTTACATCTGTTTTTAGAGCAAATGGTTTATCAAGTTCTAAACTTATTTATGATGATAATGGCAAAGAAGATATTGATGCTTCACGAAGAGTAGAATTTAGAGTAATGACAAAATCAAGAGAAGCACTTCGAAAACTTGAAAAATTACGTTTAGATATGAAAGATAAATAGATGATTAATTTTGGTATAACATTAAAAAATTTGATTGAGAGTTATAATATAGAAGTTTTAGAAGAAAATATTGCTAATTGTTTAACGAAAATAGAGATAGATAGATTAGGTAAAGAGGGGATATCTCTTGATTCAAATAGTGATAAATTAAAAATTATGCCTGATGGAACTTTTGAGTATAAAGATGAAAGAGTTTTATATTATATTCCGAAGGCATATTTTACAAAAAGAATAGGAGATGCTCCATCATCATTAAGTAGGGTGCATATTGTTTTTTGTAGAACACTTAAAGAGCAAAAAAAGAAAGGTACTTTTTCTCAATATAAGGTTACAAATAGAAAAGATGGAAAGTATCATTATAGATTTAATGATGGTATTGTTGAAAATCAAGAGTTATTAGTTTGTCAAAATTGTTTACAGCAGTTTTATGGTACTAAGTATCACAATATGGATTATGAAGAGTTTTTTAATAAAGGTAGACAAGGGAAAAAATCCCCTTGACTATGCTAATATAATGCAAGTGCAAAGATGTACATAAGTAATTATCGTAATAAAATTATAGTTAAATATTAAAAAAAGAATATAAAAGGAAAAAAGATGTGTATGACAATAAAAGATAAATATATAGACCCATTTACAGATTTTGGTTTTAAACTGATATTTGG
>JAMOPZ010000054.1 GCA_027064245.1 Campylobacterales bacterium | reverse complement strand
TGCTCAAATTATGGTCAATGGAGAGAAACAACTTTGTAATATTTTTGATTTTGATCAACTTACTATGGATATATATCCAAATATTCTTCTTATGAATGAAACACTTGTAGAGGAACTGCAAATCTCAACAAATGAGATTAGTTCAAAAATTATATTAATAGCAGAAGATAGTATACTTATACAAAAACAGATAAAATCTTTATTAGAAAAGATGAATCTACACTATCAAATTTTTGATAATGGAGCTGCTTTGTATAATTATCTTCTTTACAATGATATTGAAGATATAGCTCTTATTATTACAGATATTGAGATGCCTATTATGGATGGAATTGAACTTTTACATAAAATTCATGAAAATAAAAAATTTATCAATATACCTATCTTAGCACATACAAATATGTCAAATAGTGCTATCAAAACCCATATACTTGATCTTGGAGTTTTAAGTATAGTAGAAAAACTTGATCTTGGTGTGTTAAAAACAGATATATTAAAATATATAAAAAGATAAAAAATGGATAATATAAAAATATCAGATAAAGAGTTTTTAGAATTAAAACAGATAATATTTCAAAAATCTGGTATTCATATAGATACAGATGATATAAATCATATTAAAAATAAACTTATAGATAGACTAATATATAACAATTTTAAAACATTTAGAGAATATTGTAACTATTTAATAAAAAATAGTGATGAGTTACAAATTATGATAAACAATATAACTATAAATGAAACTTACTTTTTTAGAGAACGAAAACATTTTGAATTTTTAGTTGATATTATTTTACCAACGGTAAAATACAATACTTTTAGATGTTGGAGCGCTGCTGGATCAAATGGAGCAGAAGCATATAGTATAGCTATGAAAATAGATTCAACTCTTAGTACATATCAAAATTGGGAGATCATCACTAGTGATATTAATAGTGATGTATTAGAGATTGCTAAAAATGGTATTTATCCTTTGAAATATTCAAAAAGAATACCTATTGAATATCTAAAAAAATATTGTCTAAAAGGACAAAATGAGGATGAAGGTTTTTTTAAAATAGATCAAAAACTAAAAAAAAGAATCTCTTTTAAGCATATAAATCTTTTAAATATTTTAGATAATACTTTAGGAGAATTTGATCTTATTTTATTAAGAAATATTATAATATATTTTGATGATAAAGAAAAAAGCATTATAATACATAATGTACTTAAACATTTAAAAAAAGGTGGATATCTATTTATGGGGCATAGTGAGTCACTATATAGAATAACAAATAAAGTAGTACAGATACGACCAAGTATCTATCAAAAATTATAGGAAAATTATGATTAATATATTTATAATAGATGATTCAGTTCTTTTTAGAACTCAATTAACAAAAACAATACAAACAAATACAACACTAAATGTCTTAGGAACTGCTAATGATGTAAATATTGCACAAAAGAAATTAAAACTACTTAAAACTCCTCCAGATATTATTATCTTAGATGTAGAACTACCAGGTATCAATGGTATAACATATTTAAAAAATGAACTTTCAAAACT
>JAMOPZ010000053.1 GCA_027064245.1 Campylobacterales bacterium | reverse complement strand
AACTAGATACTAAAGTGATAGTTTGTACATCATCCATAGACAAATATAAAAATGAAGCATTTAAAGCTGGAGCATATAAAACTATAGATAAATCAAAAATAGAACAAGATCTTTTACCTATATTACTGCAACTTACAATAAAACGAACTTCAATATCTAATTTATTTTCAACAAATAATAACTCTGCAATAGTTGCCATTGGTGCATCAACAGGTGGACTTGATGTACTAGATACCATACTTACTGCACTACCAAAACACACACCACCAATACTAATAGTACAGCACTCAAGTAGAGATATAGCACACTCATTTTTACCAAAATTACAAAAGAGATGTAAAATTAATATAAAAGAAGCACAACATGAAGAGATTATAGAACCAAATACTGCTTATTTTGCACCATATAATAAACACTTGGTTATAAAAAAAGAACAAAGAGATTTATATAAATTATTAATAAATAATAGTAATAATGACTCATACTATAAACCCAGTATAAATATGCTATTTAATTCTATGGCACAAGAGGTACAACAAAACAGTATTGCTTTTATTTTAACAGGTATGGGAAATGATGGAGTAGAAGGTATAAAAAATATAAAAAAAATAGGTGGAAAAACATTTGCACAAGATGAACAAAGTTGTTTAGTCTTTGGTATGCCAAAAGTTGCTATAAATGAACACAGTATTGATATGGTGCTAACACCTCAAGAGATAGCATCTCAAATATCTTTAGATTCCCTTTAATATAAAAATAACTTACTATTTGTTATAATATATTAGTTTAATTTGGTACAATAAGGGGAAACAATGGGACAAAATAGAAATATTATAAATGAAGAGTTCAAAAACGAACAAGAGATAGATACACCAAAAAATATAAAACACAAATCAAATAATTTCAACAGAAAAAGAAAAAAATTAAAAGAAAAAAATGGTAAAGTTCAAATCTGGGTAAAAAAAGATACACTAGAGTATGAAAAAGAGCTTACACTATTGCAAATAGAACTTTTAAAATTTCAAAATTATGTAAAAGAACAAGGCTTAAAAGTTCTTATGATCTTTGAAGGTAGAGATGCTGCTGGAAAAGGTGGAACAATTAAAAGAATTACGGAACATCTAAATCCAAGGGGTGCTAGAGTAGTAGCACTTGAAAAACCAAGCGATTCAGAACGCACACAATGGTATTTTCAACGATACTCAGCACATCTTCCTAGTGCTGGAGAGATCGTACTATTTGATAGAAGTTGGTACAATAGAGGGGGAGTTGAACCTGTAATGAATTTTTGTACACATGAAGAACATCATGAATTTTTAAGAGAAGTTCCTCAATTTGAAGATATGCTTGTAAAATCTGGTATTATTTTATTGAAATTTTATTTTTCAGTTTCAAAAGAAGAACAAAATAGAAGATTTAAAAAGAGAGAAACAGATCCATTAAAACAATACAAACTAAGCCCAGTAGATAAACAATCTCAAGATCTATGGGACAAATATACTATAGCAAAATTTTCTATGTTAATGGCTAGCAATACAGATAGTTCCCCTTGGACGATAATAAGAAGTGATAATAAAAAACAAGCAAGACTAAATTGTATCAGACATATTTTAAATAGAGTTAAATATCCCGATGCTATTAAAAATAAATTAATAAAAGAGGATCCTAATATTGTAGTAAGTGGATCACAAGAGATAGAGATAATGGAAGCACAAAATACATTTGCAAAGGTTTTATAATGAGATTAAGTGATTTTGAACGAACTCAATACACAGGTGTTTATAAAGCAAAAGTTGCACACCCTACTTTTGGTACAAAATATATAGCTAGATTTCAATTAAATAGAAAAAGATATATGAAAGTTTTAGGCTATGATAAAGCAGATAATCTAACAGATCTAAAAGCTTTTGGATTACTAAAAGAATATAAAGATGAACTGCGTGCTTTAAATAAACCACAAAAAATACCAGCAAATGTAAAAGAGACTATTAAAAAAATTACAAAAGATGAAGCAATACCCAAAGAAAATAATCTAAAAGAGGAAGAAGTTCAAGTAACACTTAAAAACTATGAAGCAAAAATTCAAAAATTAAAAGAGGAAAATAAACTTTTAAACTCTATTATTGGTGATTATAAATCTATAGATGTCAATGCTTTACAAGAGGGTATCCAAAAAATTTATGATAGTAAAGAGATGGAACAATACCAAATAGAACTTATAAAATTACAAAATCATCTTGAAAAAAGTGGTAAAAAAATGATAGTTCTTTTTGAAGGTA
>JAMOPZ010000052.1 GCA_027064245.1 Campylobacterales bacterium | reverse complement strand
TGAACAAAAGAAACAAAAGAAACAAAATAGCAATATTACTACAAATATTTCAAATAATAATACTATTATAAAGAATCAAATTATTGTTACAAACAACTATATGACAAATAATTATAGACAATATGGTAAATATAGAATTCAGTATTATGCAAAAGCAAATGTAAAATTTAAATATAATCATCATACATATTTATTTGATGCTTATTTGTCTGATCAATTTATAGATAAAATGGGATATATAGATAAAAAATATAATATAAATTATAATGAAATTATAAAATATCTTTTTGATGATATTTTTTATCGTATAAGGAGAAAGCTTAATCCACCTTTTAAAATAACTGAAATTAAAAAAAATATAAAAAAACCAAATACCTATGCTATTAAAATAGATGGTGGAACTTGCAATTATATAAATAAAGGAGAAATTGCTTCTTTATATGATAAAAATTTTAATCTAAGAGCTACTGGTGAAGTATCACAACAATCAACTTGCAATTTTGGATGGTTGAAGTTTGAGGATATATCTTATAAACCAAAATTAAGTGATATTATAATATTAGATTTTAAGGATTAAAATTAACGATAATTAAGACTATAAATTTACATATTGGATTATTGGTTTTAAATATTTAAATCTATCTGTTGTATTCTTTTAAAATTCTTTGAGTGTCTCTTTTCATAGTTTTTTGCTTTAGATCTTCTCTTTTATCATAAAGTTTTTTACCTTTTGCGAGACCAATATTTAGTTTTACCATGTTTTTATCATTAAAATATAATTTTGTAGGTACAATCGTATAACCATCTTTTGTAACTTTTTCATAAAGTTTATTTATCTGTTTTCTATGAAGTAAAAGTTTTCTATCTCTTAATTCATCTGGACGATATGAGGTATGAGTAGTCTCAAGCAAACTTATATGCATATTTAGTATAAAAACTTCATTTTTAATAATTCGTATAAAACTATCTTTAATATTTAATCTCCCTGCACGGATAGATTTAACTTCACTACCTTTTAGTTCAATTCCAACTTCAAAGATATCCTCTATAGTATAGTTATGAAAAGCTTTTTTATTTAAAAATTCTCTTTGTTTTTTTTTATCTTTTGCCATAAAAGTATTGTATCAAATTATTGATTAAAGAAAGTAAAATTTATCTTTTTATAGTAAAATTAAATATTTTTTTGGTATCATAAGTATAAAAAAATTTAAGGAATTATTTTGACATTTAAAACTAAAAAAACTAGTTTAGCTTCGGTTATCTTTATGTTTATTTTTATCTCATTAATTGCAGGAGGGGGATTTGTATTTTTTTCTCCTATGTTTGAAAAAAATAAACCAACTATAGATATCCAAAACAATATATTTTGGAATTTACACTCAAAATTATCTATAAAGTTAAGTGATGATAGTGGAATAAAATTTTATAAAATTATTTTTAAAGATGGAAATAAAGAGATAGTATTAGCTCAAGAGATATTGCCTATCCCATCTAAACAACTAGATCTTCAAATAGATCCACCAAAATTAGATATGTTTTATAAAAAAGATAAAGCGATAATTCAAGTTCAAGTAGTAGATAATAGTAAATGGAACTATATGAATGGAAATATAGCAATAAAAAATATAAATGTTAAAATAGACAAGAAAAAACCAACTGCAAATATAGTAAACAACTCAAGATATATCCAAAGAGGTGGGAGCGCTATTGTAGTAGTTCAAGTAAAAGATAAAAATTTAAAAGAGGCTTATATCTCTTTTAATAATAAAATAAAATTTAAACTTACTCCATATTTAAAAGAGAGTTATTTTGTAGCTCTTATTGCTTGGCCTATAGATATAAAAAAATTTAAAAGAGTAAATTTAGTGGCAATAGATAAAGCAAATAATCAAACTGTAACAAAAGTACCACTTTATATTCAAAATGCAAGATTAAAAAAAGATAATATAAAATTAAGTGAAAACTTTATAAAAAATGTAAGTACAAATGTATTAGAACAAAGTAATATGCAAGTACCTCAAACTTTAGAGGAGATATTTATATATTCAAATAAAGAGTTAAGAGCAAAAAATCTTAAAACTATAAAGGAAGTAGGAGATAAAGCTATAGATACTACATCAATTATAGATAGTTTTAATATAAAAAGATTTAGAAGATTAAGAGGATCTAAAACTGTAGCATCTTACGGAGAGCGAAGATCATACTATTTAGATGGCAAAAAAATAAACGAAGCTTGGCATTTAGGAATAGATATGGCAAGTATAAAACATGCACCTATAAAAATATCAAATGATGGGGTTGTTGTTTATAAAAATTATTTAGGGTTATATGGAAATGCTATTATTGTAAAACATAGTTTAGGGCTTTGTTCTTTATATGCACATACAAGTACGCAAAATGTAGAACTAGGAGATAGTGTAACAGCTGGACAGAAAATAGCAAATACAGGTTCTACTGGTGGTGTTTTTGGTGATCATCTACATTTTGGAATTATTGTCCAAGGTTATGAGGTAAATCCATTGGAATGGATGGATAGTCACTGGATCAAAGGTAGAATTACAAAAGTTCTAAAAAATGCAAAAAAACAGATATTATCAAAATAATGAAACAAAGAACTATAAAGAAATCAGTTGAGATTATAGGTATAGGATTACACAAAGGTGTACCTGTTAATATGAGATTAGAACCACTTGATTGTGATATGGGAATAGTATTTTATAGATCTGATGAAGCTGTTTCTATACCTTTAACACCAGATTATGTAATAGATACAAAAATGGCAACTGTAATAGGAAAAAACAATGTAGTAATATCTACTATAGAGCATCTACTTTCAGCAATATATGCCTATGGGATAGATAATCTACGCATAGTACTTGATAATGATGAGATACCTATATTAGATGGAAGTAGTAGTGGATTTTGTATGCTTTTAGATGAAGTTGGTATAAAAGAGCAAGAAAAATCAAAAAAAGCACTTTTAATTAAAAAGAAAGTATCTATAGAAGTTGATAATAAAAAGGTATCTTTATCTCCCTCAAATCATATAGTTTATGATTTTTCTATAGATTTTGATCATCCTATTATTGGTCAACAAAATTTTAAATTTGACTATTCTATACAAGAATATAAAGAAAATATAAGTCGTGCTAGAACATTTGGATTTTTACATGAGGTTCAGTATTTAAGAAGTATAGGTTTAGCTCTTGGAGGTAGCTTAGATAATGCTATTGTTTTAGATGATCAAAAAATTTTAAATCCTGATGGTCTTAGATATGATGATGAGTTTGTAAGACATAAAATACTTGATGCTATAGGGGATATGGCACTTTTAGGATATACAGTTATTGGGACATATAATGCTTATGCATCAAGTCATCATCTAAATCATCTTTTAACAAAAAAGCTTTTAGAAGATAAAGCAAACTATGAAATAGTAGACTTAGAGCTTGCAGAACAAAAAGCACAAACATTACAAAAGGCTTATGCATATGCATAAAAGTAGTGTATATGTATTGGTAATATCTATATCATCTCCTATTTTAATAGGTATTTATGATAAAGAGTATAATTTAATTAAAAAATATGAAAGTTCGGAAAAAACAACAGAAATTTTACCAAAATTATTTAAAGAAATTTTAGATAAATATAGTTTAAAAAAACTTTTTTTTGTGAATGGACCAGGAAGCTATATGGCAATAAAAATAAATTATCTATTTTTAAAAACACTTAGTATTGTATATGGTATAGAACTTTTAGCTACAAGTGGATTTTATTTTAATCAAAATACACCTATAAAAGCTCTTGGAAAAAAATATTTTTATCAAGACAATAAGGGAAAAGTTTATATAGATTTATTAAATAATAATAAAATAGAAGATTTTGTACTTCCTGCTAACTTAGATATATCTATTTTTAGTAACGATAATCTACCTAGCTATAATCTACCAGCAGTTCAAAATTAAACAAAAGGATAAAAATGGAAAAGTATTTAAAAAAAGCTTCACAAGCTTCAAAAGTAATAGCAACGCTAAGTGGTAAAAGAAAAAATAAAATTTTAAATGATATGGCAGAAGCTTTATTAAAAAATCAACATTTTATTATAAATGCAAATTGGATGGATATAAATGAGGGTAAAAAAAATAAGTTAAGTTCAGCTTTAATGGATAGACTTTTATTAAATAAAGAAAGAATAGAAGGTATGGCACAAGCTATTAAAGATATAGCAGCACTTAAAGATCCACTAGGTAAAATTCACGAAGGTTGGGTTGTTGAAAATGGTATGAATATTCAAAAAGTCTCTGTACCTATTGGGGTGATTGGAATAATTTATGAAAGTCGTCCAAATGTTACAAGTGATACAGCTGCACTTTGTTTAAAAAGTGGAAATATATGTATATTAAAAGGTGGAAAAGAGGCTATAAATTCAAATAATGCAATAGCAAAAACTCTTCAAGATGTACTAGAGAGTCACAATCTTCCAAAAGAGGCAATATCATTACTACCTGATAGTAGCAGAGAAGGTGTAGCAAATCTAATTAAACAAGATAATTATGTAGATCTTATAATTCCTCGAGGTGGAGAAGCTTTAATCAAATTTGTAAGTACAAATGCAACTGTACCTGTAGTAAAACACGATAAAGGTCTTTGTCATACATATATTGATGAGTTTGCAGATATACAAAAAGCACTTGATGTATCAGTTAATGCAAAATGTAGAAGAGTGGGTATTTGTGGTGCTATGGAAACTTTATTAGTAAATAAAAATATAGCAAATAAGATTTTACCACTATTAAAAGAAAAATTTGATGAACAAAATATAGAACTAAGAGGTTGTAAAAAAACTGCTAAGATTATAGAGTGTAAAAAAGCTACAAAAGATGATTGGGCAACTGAATATTTAGATAATATTTTATCAATTAAAATTGTAAAAAATACAAAAGAGGCAATAGAACATATAAGTATTTATGGATCAGGACATAGTGATGCTATAATTACAGAAAATTATACAAATATAGAGTTATTCTTAAATAGTGTTGATTCTGCTTGTGTGTATTTAAATGCATCTACACAATTTACTGATGGTGGAG
Organism: Campylobacterales bacterium; assembly: GCA_027064245.1. GTDB lineage: Bacteria > Campylobacterota > Campylobacteria > Campylobacterales > Arcobacteraceae > JAIOSF01. The sequence goes on along the minus strand of JAMOPZ010000052.1, from coordinate 12,674 downwards.
AATTTGGCTTTGGTGCAGAAGTAGGAATTAGTACAAATAAACTTCATGCAAGAGGTCCTATGGGTATAAACGAACTTACAACTTATAAGTTTAAAATCTTTGGAAATGGGCAAATAAGGTAAATTTGGTCAAATAAAGTTTAAAATAGAAAGTTTTTAAAGTAACTTTTATTTTAACTATGCTAAAGTTTTCTAAATTAATTAATAGGAGTTTTAAATGGCAGTTTTAATTACTGATATATGTATTTCGTGTGATGCTTGTCTTGATGAGTGTCCAACAGAGTCAATTGTAGATAACGATGAGAACCCAACAGGTGAGGATATTTACTATGTAAATGCTGAAACTTGTACTGAGTGTGCTGGTGAACATGATGTTCCAGCTTGTGCTGAAGCTTGTCCAACTGAAGGTTGTATAGTATGGGCTGAAGGTGCTACTGGTGGTACTGCAGGTGAGCCTGTAATAGAAGACTAATTTTTAGTTTTTAGTACAAAATAAAAAGGCAGGAGTTTTTACTCTTGCCTTTTTTTTATTTTTTAGATATAATCGCCAACTTTAAATATAGTTTTGGCTATATAATATAGAATATTAGGAGAACAATATGGAACAAACATTATCAATTATCAAACCAGATGCAGTTGCTAAAAATGTAATTGGGAAAATTTTAGATAGATTTGAGAGTGCAAATTTAAGAATAGTAGCTACAAAAAAAGTACAACTTAGTCGTGCTGATGCTGAGGCTTTTTATGCAATACATGCTCAAAGACCTTTTTTTAACGATTTAGTTGAATTTATGATTAGTGGGCCTGTAGTAGTAACTGTACTTGAAGGTGAAAATGCAATGTCAAAAAATAGAGATCTTATGGGTGCAACTAATCCAAAAGAGGCAGAAGCTGGAACTATTAGAGCTGATTTTGCAGATTCTATAGATGCAAATGCAGTACATGGATCTGATTCTGTTGAAAATGCAGCAAATGAGATTGCTTTTTTCTTTGCACAAAGAGAGCTTTGTTAGTATCATAAAGATATTATTTTTATGAAAGTAGAGTTTAGAAAAGTACCTTTAAATGCAACAAAATTTGAAATTTCTTCAAATTCAGTAAATTTTTTGGGTAATTTTAGTAAAATTTCAACTAAGCTTGCCAAACTTGATGGGCAAATAGAGGGGAAGTGTGAGGTTTTATGTTGTAAATGTGGTGATGAACTATCTTTGCAACTAAATGAACCAATAGAGCTTCTTTTAAGTGATGGGATTTATTCTTCAGATAAAGATGAAGAGTTGATTGTAGTAGAAGTTGATGATCATATGGTTGATTTTGACTCTATACTTCAAAGTGAGTTAGAGTCTATAAAATCTGAATACTATATATGTGACAATTGTAAACAAAACAATTGTGAGATAGATAAAATTTATTAAAAGGATATAAAATGGCAGTACCAAAGAGACGAGTGAGTCACACTAGAAGTGCAAAAAGAAGAACTCACTATAAAATTACATTAAAAAAACCAGTAAAAGACAGTGATGGAACATGGAAAATGCCTCATAATGTAAATCCTGCAACAGGTGAATATAAAGCATAATGTTAAAAATTGCTATTGATGCAATGGGTGGCGACAATGGTTGTGCACCTATTGTAGATGGTGTTATTTTAGCACTAAAACAAGATCGTCATTTTACAGCTATATTAGTTGGTGACAAAAAAGAACTTCTACCTTTAATTCCTCATAAATTTCAAGACAGAATAGAGATACACGAATCAAGTGATGTTATAAGTATGCATGATAGTGCAACAGATGCTCTAAAAAGAAAAGAAAGCTCAGCATATAAAGCTATAGAACTTGTAAAAAAAGGTGAAGCCCATGCATATGTAAGTGCAGGACATAGTGGTGCTTCTATGAGTTTAGCAACACTTCGTATAGGAAGAATTAAAGGTGTAAGTAGACCAGCCATTGCTACACTTATGCCAACAGTAAATGGAACAACTTTAGTTCTTGATGTTGGGGCGAATGTAGATTGTGATGCAAAGAATTTAAATGAATTTGGCATAATGGGAAGAATTTATGCTGAAGATGTTTTAGGTATTGAAGACCCTTTAACAGGATTATTAAGTAATGGAGAGGAAGAATCTAAAGGAAATGAGGTTACAAAAGAGGCTTTTAAACTTTTAGAAACTATTCCAAATTTTGTTGGAAATGTAGAAGGAAGTGATATTTTTAATGGATCTGTAGATGTAGTAGTATGTGATGGATTTGTGGGAAATATTATGTTAAAAACAGCAGAAGGTGTTGCTGATACTATAGGAAAGATTATAAAACAAAATTTAAGAAGATCTTTAGTATCAATAACAGGTGCAGTTCTTATGAGAAAAGTATTTAAAAAGCTTAAACTTAAAGTTGATTATGCTGAGTATGGGGGAGCACCTCTTATTGGTGTTAAAGCTCCTGTTATTATAGCACATGGAAAATCAAATGCAAAAGCTATGAAAAATGCTATTTTCCAAGCCATTAAAGCTGCTGATTCAAATATGAATACACATATTGAAGATAAATTAAAAATAAAATCATAAGGATTTAAACCATGTATGCTTCTTTTAAATCTATAGGTGCTTATATACCTGAACAAATAAGAACAAACCAGTGGTTTGTAGATCGAATGGATACTACAAATGAATGGATAGTAAAACGAACTGGTATTGAGCAACGAAGAATAGCACAAGAGGATGAAAATACTAGTGATCTAGGCACAAAAGCGGCAAAATTAGCTATAAATAGAGCAAATATCCAAACTACAGATGTAGATCTTATAATTTGTGCTACTATTAGCCCTGATTTTTTAACTATGCCTTCAACTGCTTGTTTAATAGCACATAAATTAGGAATAAAAGATGTTATGGCACTTGATATTAGTGCTGCTTGTACTGGATTTATCTATGCTTTAAATATAGCAAAAGCATTTATAGAATCAGGTATGAAAAAAAATGTACTTATAATTGGAGCAGAAAAATTAAGTAATATAGTAGACTATACAGATAGAACTACTTGTATGCTTTTTGGAGATGGTGCAGGAGCTGCTATTATAAGTGCTACAGATGATAAAGATAAAGCTATTGTTGATATTCAATGTAGTGCAGATGGATCGTTGCAAGATCTACTTTTAACTCCCGCTCCACATTCTAGTGAAGCCTCTTTTATGCAAATGAAAGGAAATGAAACTTTTAAAGTAGCTGTTCGTACTCTTACAAGCGATGTTCAAAAGATTATGGAAAATAATAGTTATAAAAATGAAGATATAGATCTTTTTATCCCTCATCAAGCAAACTATCGTATTATAAAAGCAGTTGGTGATGCGCTAAAATTTAAAGATGAACAAAAAGTATTAACAGTAGCAAAATATGGAAATACATCTTCCGCTTCAATACCTATGGCTATAAATGAGTGCTTTGAAGATGGTAGACTTAAAAATGGTTCAACTATACTTCTTGATGCCTTTGGTGGTGGATTAACATGGGGTAGTGCAATCGTTAAATTTAATGGATAAATTAAAAGAAGATATTTTAAATATATTTACAAAAGAGTTAAGTCAAAGTGATTTTAACTCTTTTATTTTATCTAATTCTACTTTAGAATTTAAATTAAATGATATTGTATCATCTATTTTACAAAAAATAGATCTAGATCAGTATTTAACCTCTTTGCAAACTGAAAATTCTAATCAAACAGATGAAAATATTTTTGATGCCGTAGAGTTACCATCTGATAAAAGTAGTGAGATAGATCTTGGAAGTTACTATGAGGATGACTATATACCACAACAAAAACAAAATGGAAAAATACCATCTAACTTTCAATTAACTTATGATATGAGAGAATATGCAAAACTAAAATATATTACAGATATAGATAATGTATTTGAAGAGTTTAAACTTCACTATAAATCAGAAGGAACCATAAAAGATGATTGGGAAGCTACATGGCAATTATGGGTACAAAGGCAACCAAAATTTAATACCCATATAAAAAAATATCCACTTGATCCAGAGATGAAATTAACAGATGATATGATAAAATTTGCTAAAAAATATATAGATAAAGATAATATTGATATAGAGTTTACAAAATTTAAGAATCATTATATATCTTCTGGTGTAGAAAAAGTTTCTTGGGAAAAAGTATGGGAAAATTGGTGTTTAAATCATAAATCATTTAAACCAAAAGAACAAACAAAAGAGCAAAAAGAGAAACAAACTTATAAATGGAATTTCAAAAAAGCACAAGAGGTAAGCAACAAAATAAAAGATTGGTTAGAATTTGAAAAAAATATAAATTGGCTTGAAGATTATTATTTAAAAGATATTCCAATACCTGGTATTGGTTGGCATGAAGTTATGCATCCTGATTTTAATAAAGAGGAGATACTTCTTTTTAAAATTAATAGTGAAGATGGTAAATTTATTTTAAAACAAAATGATCCAAATATAATAGATACCGAGGTGTTAAATGACTAAAACTCAACAAAGATTTTTTAATCTTTTAAAACAACAAATTGTTGATTTTGATGAGACTTTTCATAAACAATTTATGATTCAAAGGATCTCACAAATACCAGATAATCAATTAAAATATCTTTTAGAAAATATTAATTTAGATAAAGATAAAATCTCAAAAAAAGGGTATATAACTTATGCTAAATTTATACACTATTGTGATAAGATGTTAGATAATCTTACTATTTCTTTAATGACTCCAAAACTAAATATTATAGATAAATTATTACAAAAACGAGATCAGCTTATTAGAGCTATAGATGAAAATGTATCAACTTTAGAAGAAAAGAATAGATTGATCAATGATATAAAAGATAAAAAACTTATGTTTAAAGTAGATAATAAAAATATTTTAAATAAGATAGATTATTTTTTGATTGATAAATTTGGATATTATAATTTTTTTGATGAAACTAGAAATTATCATATAAAAGATGAATTACAAGGTTACCTAAAAGAGTATATAAACAATAGTATGATGCTATCTAATAGTACTGTAAAACAAATAGGATATAAGTAAGAGTATGCAATTTTCATATCATAAAAATAGTGGTAACCAGATATTAAAAATAGATGGTTCTTTATATACCCATCTTTTTAAAGCAAGAAGAGAAACAAAAAAAATTTTTTATTTTAGAAATTTAAAAGATAATTATCTTTATAAATATAATCTTAATTCTATTAATAGAAGAGAAGCTATTTTGGATCTTATTTCTAGTAAAATAGTTGAGATAAAACCTAAAAAAGAGCTTCATATAGGTTGGTGTATTGTAGATCCAAAATCTATAGAAAAAAATATAGCATCTTTAAATGAGTTAGGTGTTACAAAAATAACATTTTTTTATTGTCAATATTCTCAAAAAAAATATAAAATTAATTTTGATAAACTAGAAAAATTACTTATAAATTCATCTATGCAATGTGGAAGAAGTAATATAATAGAACTTTTATCATGTAATAATTTAGATGAATTTTTACAGCTATATCCAAATAGTTATATGTTAAATTTTTCATCAAATTATATAACTGATGAAAATAAGGACAATATAAAAACTATTATTATTGGTTGTGAAGGTGGATTTAGTGAAGATGAGATATCAAAAATATTAAAGAATAATATTATAGGAATAGATTCCAATATAATATTACGCAGTGAAACGGCAGCACTTTTTTTAGCTAGTAAATTATTTTAAATTTAATATTTTTTTAGATCTTGAAATTTTTTATTAAATTTATAAAATTATGTTATTTCACAATTATTTCACTATTTTAGTGTATAATAAGCTATGTTTAAAATTTTATACCTAGAAGATGATATAAATTTATCTCAAACTATTGCAGAATTTTTAGAGGATAATTCTTTTGAAGTTATTACAGTATATACATCTACAGATGCATTAAAGATTTTATATTCTGATATTTTTGATATACTGCTTTTAGATGTAAATTTACCAGATATGAATGGTTTTGAACTTTTAAAAAGATTAAGAGAAGCTGATATATTAGTACCTACAATTTTTACTACAACTTTAAATGATATAGATAGTTTAGATATAGGATATAGTCTTGGTGCTGATGATTACATAAGAAAACCTTTTGCATTGCAAGAGTTATTACATAGAATTAATGCTCTTTTAAAAAGGGAGTTTAAGTCAAAAGAAAATATATTTATAGGTTCTAATATAGTTTTTAATATAAAAACAGGTATTTTAAAAAAAGATAATATAGAACAAAAACTAACATTTAAAGAGACTCAACTTTTAAAAATTTTGTTAAAAAACAAAAATAAGATCACCCCTCTTGAACAAATATATGAAACAGTATGGAGTAGTAGTGAAAATATAAGTGATGGTAGTTTAAGAAGTTATATAAGAAAACTTCGTTTAATTCTTGGCAAAGATACTATAGAAAGTATAAAAAAGCAAGGTTATAGACTTGTTATTTGAGTTGCCAAAAAATAAATATATAAAAAAAACTATTTTAAATGTTGTAATAGTATATCTATTTACTTCTATATTATTAGTTTTTGCATTAAGTTTTATATATATCCAAAATCAAAAAGAACAATTTAAAGATCTTCAAAGTGAACAAACAAATTTAGAGGCTAAACATATAAAAGAGCAGTTGGAGATATTGCATGATAATCTTATAAATGAGATAGCTATATATCCACGAGATATACAAAGTGCTATATATGATATAGATAATAATCTAATTTTTTCAACATTTCCTCAAATAATAACAAAATTTAATAAAAAATATTATTGTAAAGATAATTTTAGTTATTTTATATATCAATTAGATACATATTATTTAGGTGCTGCATATTTAGTAATTCAAAAGCCAAAAGAGTATATATTAAAAGGGTTAGTTCTTAAATTTTGTATAGGTATTTTGTTGGTTATACTATTTTTAATTTTTACATCATTTATTATAGTAAAGATTTTGATAAAGCCACTTACAGATAATTTAAATACTCTTGATAGGTTTATTAAAGATACTACACATGAGCTAAATACACCAATAAGTGCTATTTTAAATAATATAGAGATGTTAGATTTAACAAAATTAGATGAAAAGAACAAAAGAAAAATAACTCGTATTAAAATAGGAGCATCTACAATATCAACAATATATGATGATTTATCTTTTTTGCTTTTACATGATAAACAAAAATCAAATAATTTAAATTTAAATATATCAAATATTTTATATGATAGAATAGAGTATTTTAAAGCTATATCAAGTAGTAAAAATATTATATTTCATATTGATATACAATCAAATATATATTTGTATATAGATAAACAAAAATTACAAAGAGTTTTTGATAATCTTATTTCAAATAGCATAAAATATTCCTATATAAATTCAAATATATATATAACTTTAAAAGAAAATAATTTTATAATTAAAGATGAAGGTATAGGTATGGATCCAGAAGAGATTAAAGATATTTTTATAAGATATAAACAATTAAATAAAAAAAATGTTGGTGGTTTTGGTATAGGCTATAGTATAATTGATACAATTATAAAAGAGTATAATATAGATATAGATATAATATCTCAAAAAGAGAAAGGGACGACGGTAACCTTGATATGGTAAAAATATATATTATATTGATCTTTTTTATATCCTTTAGTATAGCAAATGTTTTTTCAAACAATTGCTTATCTTGTCATAAAGATAAAAGGGAATTAAAGCTTTTTATGATTAAATATACTTTAAAGTATAGTGGTAAAAAAGAGATAAAAAAAGCTATATTTAGATTTCTAAAATCTCCAACTTCAAATAAATCTATTATGCCTTATAGTTATATTATTAAAAATAACTTTAAAGATGATACAACTTTAGATGATCAAGAGTTAAAAAAAGCTATTGATATTTATTATAATAAATTTAAATTACAAAATTTTATAAAATAATTTAGGTCTAGTATAAGTAAGTTAAATTTAAGAGATGTGAAATTGATAAAGAATAATAATTTGAATTTAAAGTGGCGCAGTTGACGAGACTCGAACTCGCGGCCCCCTGCGTGACAGGCAGGTATTCTAACCAACTGAACTACAACTGCACTTTAAAATGGTGGTCGATATAAGACTCGAACTTATGACATCTACCTTGTAAGGGTAGCGCTCTACCAACTGAGCTAATCGACCTAAAACAATATATAATATTGCTGGTGACCCCTAGGAGACTTGAACTCCTGTAACATGGATGAAAACCATGGATCCTAACCACTAGACGAAGGGGCCAACAAAATTATAATAAAATGGTGACCCGTGTTGGATTCGAACCAACGGCCACCTCCTTAAAAGGGAGATGCTCTACCGACTGAGCTAACGGGTCATTCTTTCAAATGTGAGTGGAATTATAGTTAATTTTTTTTTATTTGTCAAGTGTTTTTGAAAAAACTTTTAAAAATTATTTTAAAAGCTGTTTTTGCTGCTTGATTCTGTATAGATATTCTATCCCCTTTAAAATGAAATATATCTATTTTTTTACCATTTGTTTTTGACATTATGCCAATTACTACAGTACCTGTTGGTTTATCAATACTGCCTCCTCCTGGACCTGCTATGCCACTTATTGCTATTGCATAATTAGCATTAAATTTTTTTAATACCCCATCTAACATTTGTGAAACAGTTTGAATACTAACTGCTCCGTATTTTATCATAGTTTCTTTTTTTACATTTAACTCTTGCTCTTTTATATCATTACAGTATGTTACTACTGCTCCTTTAAAAATAGATGATGAACCTGGAATTTGAGTTATCATATGTGCACATAATCCCCCTGTACAACTTTCTGCACATGTAATAGTTTGATTATTTTCTTTTAAATATTTTTGTAATTTTATCATATCGTTTTGGGTAAAAATATCTTTATCCATTTAAATACTCCTGTAGCTTAGGTAAATTAATTTACTATTAAATCTTATTTAGATATACTTTACCTTATTTAAAATTATAGGAATATTAAAATCATGAGTGAACAAGTAGATTATAAAAATACATTACAACTTCCAAAAACAACTTTTCCAATGCGAGGAAATCTTCCAAACAATGAGCCAAAAACTTATAAATCTTGGGATGAAAACAAAATATATGATAGAATGAAGAAAAATAGAGAAGGTGCCAAAAGCTTTACTCTTCATGATGGACCACCTTATGCAAATGGTCATACACATATAGGTCATGCCCTAAATAAAACTTTAAAAGATATAATTATAAAGTATCATTATTTTGATGGTAAATCTGTAAGATATACTCCAGGTTGGGATTGTCATGGTCTTCCAATAGAACAAAAAGTTGAAGAAAAAATTGGTGGAAAAAAGAAAAAAGAGTTACCAAAAAGTAAGTTAAGAGAACTATGTAGAAATCATGCTAGTAAATTTATAGATATCCAAAGAGATGAATTTAAACAATTGGGAATTTTAGGGGATTGGGATAAGCCTTATTTAACTATGGATTTTAAATTTGAAGCAAATATCTACAGAGAGTTAATCGCTATTGCAAAAAATGGATTATTAATTCAAAGAAGTAAACCAGTGCATTGGAGTTGGGCTGCACAAACTGCTTTAGCTGAAGCTGAAGTTGAATATGAAGATAAAGTATCTCCATCAGTTTATGTATCTTTTAAATTAAAAGATAGTGATAAAAGCTTAATTATATGGACTACAACACCTTGGACACTTCCAGCAAATACCGCAATAACTCTAAATCCAGAGATAGAATATGTGGTTACTAATGAGAATTATATTGTAGCAAAAGATTTAGTTCCAGCTTTAAAAGAGTTAGAGATAATAAATGGAGATATAAAAGAGTCTATAGATGTAAACTCTTTAGAGAAAAAAATAGCAATTAATCCACTAAATGGAAGAGATTCTATTATAATTTTTGGAGATCATGTTACAACAGATAGTGGTACAGGATGTGTTCATACAGCTCCAGGACATGGGGAAGATGACTATAAAGTAGCACTTAAATATGGGGTTGAGATCCTTATGCCAGTAGATGATTACGGAAGATATGATAATACTATTGTAAGAGAAAAACTTCTAAAAGACCCTGAACAATATGTAGGGATAAATGTATTTAAAATGAATGATACTATTTTAGAACTTTTAGGGGAAGCACTTCTAAAAAAAGTAGATATTACCCACTCATATCCACATTGTTGGAGAACCCATAAACCAGTTATCTTTAGAGCTACAAAACAATGGTTTATAGCTATGGATCAACCTTATGGTACAAAAGGTAAAACTTTACGACAAAATGCACTTGAAGCAATTGAAAATGTAACATTTTATCCAGAGCATGGGAAAAATAGATTAAAAACTATGGTAGAGGGAAGACCTGATTGGTGTATAAGCAGACAAAGAGATTGGGGAGTTCCTATTGCATTTTTTAGAAATAAACTTACAGATGAAATTATCTATGATGAAAAAGTACTTAATTATGTAGCTATGATTTTTGAAACAAAAGGGGCTGATGCTTGGTATGATCTTAGCATTGAAGAGCTTTTATATCCTGGAAGTGGATTAAATTCGCAAGATTTAGAAAAGACTATGGATATCCTTGATGTTTGGTTTGATAGTGGATCAACTCAAAATGCAGTTTTAAGAAGTAGAAACTACGATGCAGGAACATTTCCTGCAGATATGTACCTAGAGGGTAGCGATCAACACAGAGGTTGGTTTCAAAGTTCACTTTTAACAACTCTTGCTTCTTCTGAAGTAGCACCATATAAATCTATATTAACTCATGGATTTACAGTAGATGCTAAGGGTGAAAAAATGAGTAAATCTAAAGGTAATGTAGTAGCTCCAGATAAAGTAATAAAACAGTATGGTAGTGAGATACTTAGACTTTGGGTTGCTATGAGTGATTATCAAAGTGATTTAAAAATTAGTGATGGTATCTTAAAACAGATGTCTGAACAATATAGAAAAATAAGAAATACAGGTAAAATACTTTTAGGAAATATTGATGGATTGGAGCAAATTGTATCAGTTGAAGATATGGGGGCTATGGACAAATGGATATTAAGTAAAGCTTATACCGTATTTAAAGAGGTTGATGAATCTTTTAAAACATATGATTTTAGTAGAGGACTTAATAGGTTAAATCATTTTTTAGTTGCAGAATTGTCAAATATTTATATAGATATTTGTAAAGATAAAATGTATTGTGATGGTAAAGATAGTAATACTAGAGTTGCAAGTGCAAGTGCTATGGCTATGATATTAAAAGCTCTTATTACTACTATTGCTCCTATATTAACTTACACTATGGATGAGTTAGTAAAACATAGTCCTGATATTATAACAGATGGTGCAAAAGATATATTTGATATAAAAAAATATTATTTACCTAAAATAGAGTTGGATATAAATGAAACTTATTTACTAGAAGCAAGAGATAAATTTGCAGAGATAAAAGATAAATTAAATAAAGAGAAAACTATAAAATCAACACTAGAGGTTGTAATATATACTAACTCTGAAAAAATCTTAGCATTAGATTCTACAGTTGCTGAAGATTGGTTTGTTGTATCAAAAGTGATAAAACATAAAGAGGATGAAGTTTTAGCATCTTTTGAAGTAGATGGAGATAAATTTGAAGTTTATAAAGCTGCAAAAGCTAAATGCCCTAGATGTTGGAAATATAGAAGTAAAGATGAGAACTCTTTATGTGCTAGATGTCAAGAAGTAGTTAGTGCTTAGCCAACCTGTTAGCTTAAGTTTTATAGTTGGTACAGTAGTGGTAATTTTGATTATTACTGCTATTGGAGTAGTGTTAGTAAATAGATTTAAAAAATAAAATAGGATAAAAAATGGACAAAGCAAAATATATTTGGATGGATGGTGAATTTAAAGGTTGGGATGAAGCAAATGTACATATCCTTACACATACACTACATTATGGAAATGGTGTATTTGAAGGAACAAGAGCATATCCAACTCCTAAAGGATTAGCAATATTTAAATTGCAAGAGCATACAAAAAGACTTTTAAATAGTGCTAAAATAGTTGCAATTAAGCCAAATTTTGATCAAAAAACTTTGGAAGAAGCTCAATTGGAACTATTAAGAAAAAATGAGTTTAGTGGAAAAAGTAGTGTATATATTAGACCACTTATTTATTTAGGATATGGGGTTATGGGACTTCATCATGTAAAAGCTCCAGTAAATACTGCAATTGCAGCTTGGGAGTGGGGAGCATATTTAGGTGATGAAGGACTTGAAAAAGGAATTAAAGTAAAAACTAGCTCTATTGTAAGAAATAGTGTAAAATCTACTTTTGGAAAAGCCAAAGCAGTAGCAAATTATCTTAACTCTCAAATGGCAAAATTTGAAGCATTAGAAGCTGGATATGAGGAAGCTTTGATGGTAGATGATAGTGGATTTATAGCAGAAGGTAGTGGAGAATGTATATTTATAGTAAGAGATGGTGTTCTTATTACTCCTCCTCATGATAACTCGTTAGAGTCTATTACTCAAGCTACTGTTTTAGAAATAGCAAAAGATAAGGGTCTAAAAATAGAGCATAGAAATATTACTCGTGATGAGATATATATATGTGATGAAGCTTTTTTTACAGGAACTGCAGCTGAGGTTACCCCT
>JAMOPZ010000051.1 GCA_027064245.1 Campylobacterales bacterium | reverse complement strand
TATAATGTCATTTAAAAATTTAAAATTATCACCAGAGATATTAAGAGCCTTAAAAGATCTTGAATATAAAGAACCAACACCTATACAAAAAGAATCTATTGATATCTTAAAAAGAGGTAGAGACCTTTTGTTAATAGCAAAAACAGGTACAGGGAAAACTGCAGCTTTTGCATTACCTATGATCAATGATATTCAAAAAGATCATACAAAACAAAATAAACTAACAAAACTAATAATAGCTCCTACAAAAGAGTTAGTACAACAACTACAAAAAAGTATTCAGGAATATGCAAAATATACAGATATAAAAGTAGATGCTATATATGGTGGAACAAAATTAAATACCCAAATAAAAAGATTGTGTTTTGAAAAACCAAATATTGTTATAGCTACAACAGGAAGGTTACTAGATCTATTAAAACAAAATCATATAAATCTTACAAAAGTAGATACTTTAGTTTTAGATGAGTCAGATACTATGCTTGATTTAGGTTTTGTAAAAGATATAGAATTTTTATTAGAACATTTAACAAACTTAAAACAAATTGTATTAAGTTCAGCAACTCTTCAACCAAGTGTAAAAAAACTATCAAATCAAATATTACATAATCCAAAAGTAATAGAGGTGAAATCAAATGATAGAGTAAATGAAAATTTAACTCAAGAAGCATATATAGTACCTCAAAAAAATAAATTAGAATTTTTATCATTTTTAATAGGTAGTAAAAATATACAACAATCTTTAGTTTTTTGTAAAACAAAAGCTTTAGCAGATGAAATTGAACAAAATTTAAATTTAGATGGACTAAAAGCAGCAGCGGTACATGGTGATAAAACTCAAGGAAAAAGAAAAAAATTAATTGCACAATTTAAAGAGGGTAAAATACAAGTATTAGTAGCTACAGATGTTGCAGCAAGAGGACTTGATATAGAAGATCTACCTTGTGTTATAAACTTTGATCTACCTTTTATGGTTGTTGATTATTTGCATAGAGTAGGAAGAACTGCACGAGCTGGTAAAAGTGGATTAGCCATATCTATATTAGATGAATATGATATATCTCTTATAAAAGAGATTGAAAAATATTTAGGATTAAAAATTCCAAAAGAGCAATTAGATGGTTTTGATACAGATAAAAAACTTCAAACAATAGCTAAAAAAACAATAGTACAAACAAAAGATGATAAAAAAGCTGGTCGTATAAAAGGTGCATTTGGTAATAAAAAAAGATTAAAAGCTTCAAAAAAAGAGCCAAAATTAAGAGGAAAAAGAATTATAGGACAACAAAGATAATGGTTTATAAACCATTATCTTTTAATATATATTATTTTTTTAGTTTATCTGCTCTTGGATAGATAAATACCGCTTTTCTTATAACAACAACTTTTTCAGGATTTTCTTTTGCATAAGCTTTTAAAGTTACAGTCAAAGGTGTATCTTTTGAAGCATCATTTACAAGCTTATCATCCATAGTACTTAGAACAATAACTTTTTTAGCCATTTTACCTTTACTTAAAGTAAACGGATGAAATCTTTTAATATTGATTTTCCCTTTATATTTACCTATTACTTCTAAGACATAAGTATATTTTTCTCTTTGAGTGTTTTGGAACAATAATACAAAGTTATTTACTATCTCACCATTATCTCTTATTTTGTATAATTGAGTAGTTTTATTTACATTTAAAAGCATATATTCTTTTTTTCCACCCATTACAAAAAGCATACCAACTATTAGAACTAAAGCTGTTATATACATAATAGTTTTCTTTCTCCAAAGATTGGTTTTACCACCATTTACAACTTCATTTGTACTTCCCCATTGTACAAGAGATTCCTTACCCAATTTACCCATAACTACTGTACAAGCATCTACACACTCTAAACAGTTGATACACTCAAGCTGCATACCTCTTCTAATATCAATATGTGTAGGACATACAGTTACACAAGATTGACAAGCAGTACACTCTGCACCTTCTGGTAAATCTGATTGTTTATTTACAATTTTATTATGATTTTCATCATAGATCTTACCACCTCTTTTTTCACTATAGATAGCTTGAATAGTATCATCATCATATAAAACTGATTGAACTCTTGAATATGGACATACATATATACAAAAATTTTCTTGCATAAAAACAACATCATATACTAAAAATCCAGCAACACCAAATACAAAACCTAACATAACTGTATGATCCATAGGATGTGCTAAATAGTTAAAGAAATCAGCTGGTGGTATAAAATACCATATAAAGTCACTAGCTGCAAGAAGTGCTAAACAAAACCAAATAACCATCGCAATAATTTTTTTTGAAGCATTTCCATCTTTGCTCCAATCTGGTTCTTTTTGTTTATTTTTAATTCTTCTAAGACCTAAAAGTTTACTTTCTATTAAATCTCTATAGATAACTCTAAATATTGTTTGAGGACATGCCCATCCACACCAAGCTCTACCACCTACGGCAGTAACTGCAAAAATTCCAAGGAACATAAGCATTAGTAAAAATGGCATCATATAAAGTTCTTGCATATCAAATGCAACACCTAATAAGTGTAATTGTTTCTTATCAAATGATAATAAGAAGACTTGATTCCCATTTATTTGTATAAATGGAGTGATTAAAGCAACAATAGTTGCCATAACATAAACATAATACCTTTTTATTCTATAAGGTTTTTGTTTTGTTTGTGTACTCATAGATCTACCTTTATTTTAATTTACCAAAATTATACATTACTTAAGCTTATAATTTCCATAAGTTTAGATTAAAGATATAATATATTTTATAAAAAAAGATAATCGAAACATATAGAAGATTTATAAGAGGATATAAGTGACATATAAAATGTCACTTTAAATTTTTACTAACTAAAGTATAAAACCATAGAACCTATTAAAAAAGCTACAGTTATATTTATAAGTTTTACATATATAAAAACTTTTCGTGAAACTGCAAGAAGTGGTAAAGTACCATGCCCATCTTGAGAGATAGAACTAGCTAAAAGTACTGCAAATGGTACAAGATGTTTAGCATACATAGTTACAAATATCATATGTGGACCAGATTCTGGGATAACTCCTACAATAGTAGCTAAAGATAATACAGCAAAACTATTTTGTTCTATCCAATTAGCAATATCTAAATAATGCTCAAAACTATGCACTATAAAAAGTGCTGCAAATGTCCATAAAAATATTCGTAAAAGATGTCTTTTTATAATATGTTCATAAAGATGCTCTTTTAAAAAATGATCAGGCACTGTAGTTATGATAAATAGAGATGTTAAAGATCCTAATAAAAAAGTTATCTTTTTCCAATCCCATACATCACCACCTAAAATATTAGCAAATAAAGCCAATAAAAACACCCCAAATAGTGTCAATAAAAATGCTCGTGGAAATATAATATTTTTTAACTCTAAATATATTCTTTTTGTAGAAAAACACTCACAAGCGTGTTGATCATGAACTTCTAACTCATGATCAAAATTTATTAGCTGTTTATTTTTAAAAATAAGATCAACTAAAAAACCAACAACAATAGCTATAAAAAATAGGATAATATTTAATAAAAATGTATCTTGAGGAAACATACTAAACATCACAAAACCCTCATCACCACTAGTTGCTATCATCACAGCTACTAATGCTCCAAAGGTAACAATATTGTGCGAATACAAAGATACAACAGTAAATGCTCCTAAACATCCAGGAGTAACACCTAATAAGACTACTAATATATACTGATAAAATCTATTATTTTTTAGTTTCTCTTGCCATTGACCTTTTGTTTGAACATTGATATACTCAATTAAAAGCATCATCATCAAAACAAAACTAGTAATCATCATACTATGTTTGATT
>JAMOPZ010000050.1 GCA_027064245.1 Campylobacterales bacterium | reverse complement strand
TTATGAGATTATTAAAAGAAATTTTAATCTAGAGCTAAATCTTTTTAACGATACTATGATACTAGCTTGGCTTTGGGATAGCAGCAAACCTGTAGGTATGGATAAACTTGCATTATCTTTACTAGATGGGTATAAAACAATATCTTTTAAAAATGTAGTAAAAAAGGGGGAAGATTTTTCAACTGTAAGTTTAGATGAAGCTTGCTCTTATGCTGCACAAGATGCCTTTATAACACTAAAACTTTATGAAAAACTTATAAACTTATTTCAAAAAGATGATAAAGAGTATCTTTTAAATTTAGCTTCTAGTGTGGAGTTTCCTTTTATAAAAGTCTTAAATAGTATGGAAAACTTAGGTATAAAAATAGATATAGAGTTTTTTGAAGATCTTAAAACAAAAAGTAAAATATATTTAGAAAATTTAACTAAAACTATTTATGAATTAAGTGGAGAAACATTTAATATAAACTCTCCAAAGCAACTAGGTGTTGTACTCTTTGAAAAATTATGTTTAACAGGTGGCAAAAAAACAAAAACAGGTTATAGTACAAATGAAGCAGTTTTACAAAAAGTAAAAGATCAGCATATAGTTGTAGAGAAACTTTTAGAATATAGAGAAGCTTTTAAACTGCACTCTACTTATATAGAACCTTTATTAGAACTTGCAAAAAAAGATTCACTTCATCGTATATATACATCTTTTGGACAAACAGGAACTGCAACAGGAAGATTAAGTAGTAAAAATCCAAATCTTCAAAATATCCCTGTACGAAGTGAAGCAGGAAGAGCAATTAGAGAGGGCTTTATAGCAAAAGATGGGTATAAACTAGTAAGTATAGACTACTCTCAAATAGAGCTTAGACTTTTGGCACATTTTAGTTTAGATCCTACTTTAGTAGAAGCTTTTAATAATAACCTTGATATCCATCTTCAAACTGCCATAAAAATATTTGGAGAGGATGATGCACAAGAAAAAAGAGCCATAGCAAAGTCTATTAACTTTGGGCTTTTATATGGTATGGGTAGTAAAAAATTAGGTGAACAATTAGGTATTTCATCTAAAGAAGCAAAAAAATATATAGATAGCTACTTTGAAAACTTCTCAACAGTAAAAGCATACCTAGAATCTATAAAACAAAGTGCAATAGATAATGGATATGTAAAAACACTTCTAGCAAGAGTAAGAAAATTTGATTTTGAAAATGCAAATGGTATGATAAAAGCTAGTTATGAAAGGGAAGCTGTAAATACTGTATTTCAAGGAAGTGCATCTGATCTTATAAAACTGGCTATGAATAAAATATATATAAAATATAAAAATAATGAAGATATCAATATGCTATTACAAATACACGATGAGCTTATTTTTGAGATAAAAGAGGATCAAATAGATAAAATAGTACCAAAATTAACATATATTATGAAAGAGGTATTTCAGTTGAAGATACCTTTGGATGTGGCGGTATCTATTGGTGATAATTGGGCTAAATTAAAGGGCTAAAAAGTAAGAGATGAAAATATACTTAATAGCTTATTATTTCAAGTTTTTTTTAAACCTCTTCGCATAGCTTCAACTAAGCTATCATCGGCTTTAACACCAGTGAATAGTTCAAAGGCAAGTACCCCTTGATATAAAAGCATATCTTCACCATCTTTTGATATAATCTTATTCTTTTTAGCAAGTGATAAAAATGGTGTTTCTTTTCCATATATACAGTCTATTGCATATTTACTATTTTTTATTAATGGATTTAAAAGTTCCATAGGTGCTGGATATTGTTCATCTTTTAATCCTGCACTTGTACTATTGATAATTATATCATAAGATGGTAAATCAGCTAAAAATTGAAGTCTCATACCATCCCAATCATAAAATTTAACACCTAAATCTATAAAAAAATCTCTTTTAGAAACACTTCTATTTAAAACTGTAGTATCAACTCCTTTATCATATAGTGCTACACTTATAGCTCTAGCTGTACCACCTGCACCTAAAATAAGAGCTTTTTTTATTGGTTCAAACTCTTCTATGGCTTTGATAAATCCTGGTGCATCTGTATTGTATGCCAATATTTTATTGTCTTTTTTTATATAAGTATTTACAGCTTTTATTTTAGAAGCTAAGCCTATAACTTCATCTGCATTAGTAAATGCATACTCTTTATGAGGTACAGTTATATTTGCTCCATAAAAATTATTTTCTAAGAAAACTTTTTTTATATTATTTCCATCTTTTAATAAAGTTTTATCATAATATCCATTAAATTTTAAAAAATCAAATCCTGCATTATGCATTTGTGGTGATTTACTATGCTCTACTGGGTTACCAAATATTGTATATTTTTTCATTATCTATTAAAATCTTGCTCTATAGCTTTATTTATTCTATTTATTGTTTCATCAACACCTAATATAAAAATGATATCATATACCGAAGGGGCTTGAGTACCACCTGTAAGAGATATTCTTATTGGTTGAAATAACTGAGGAAATTTCAATCCATTATCTTGTATAAATGGTTTTGTAATATTTTCTATTGATTCTACACTTGTTAAATTATTTTTATTTTCTTCAAGTAATTTTATATAGTTTTGTAAAGTTTCAATAGTGTTATCTTTTATAAACTTTTTTGTTCCTTTTTTTTCATATTCAAAAGGGGTATCTATAATTTTTTTAATTGCATCTTTTAATTGCACTAAAGTAGATGCTCTATCTTTTGAAATATCTAGTAAAAATTCGTTATTTGGTATATTTTCAATATCAAGATCAAAATCATTTTTTAGTAAATTTACTAATCTATTAAATGAACTCTCTTTTATATAGTGTGCATTTAACCAATTTAATTTTTCAGTATTGTATGCTGATGCTGATTTATTTATATCATTTGGATCAAAAAGATCTAACATCTCTTCCATACTAAATATCTCTTGATCACCATGACTCCAACCTAATCTTACTAGAAAATTTAAAAGTGCTTCAGGAAGATAACCATCTTTTTTATATTGCATTACATCCATTGCACCATCTCTTTTTGATAGTTTTTTACCACTTGGATTGTTTATCATAGGTATATGGTAAAATTTTGGTAACTCAAATCCTAGTGCATTATAAATTACAATTTGTTTTGGAGTATTACTTAAGTGGTCATCTCCTCTTAAAACATCTGTTATGCCCATAAGTGCATCATCAATAGCAACTACAAAGTTATATGTAGGGATACCATTTGATCGTGCTATTACAAAATCATCTACTTGATCAGCAGTAAAACTCATAGATCCTTTGATACCATCTTGAAATTCTATAGTTCCACTTTTAGGTGCTTTTATTCGAATAACTGGTTCTATATCTTCTGGAATTGGCGGTAATTCTTTATTTTCTTGAGGTCTCCATGTCTCATCATATCTTGGAGTTTGTTTTAGTGCTTCTTGTTTTACTCTTTTTGCATCTAATTCCTCTTTACTCATATAACATTTATATGCTTTACCCTCATCTAAAAGTTGATCTATATATTTTTTATAAATATCTAATCTTTTAGATTGATATTCTATTGTACAATCACTAGGCATCCCTACCCAATTAAATGCTTCAAGTATAGCTTTTACTGCATCATCATTATTTCGTGCAGTATCTGTATCTTCAATACGAAGCTTAAATTCACCATTTGTTTTTTTTGCCCAAAGATAACTATAAAGCGCTGTTCGCAAACCACCTATATGTAGATATCCTGTTGGACTTGGTGCAAATCTTGTTATTGCCATTGTTATTCCTCTTCAACTTTTTTTATTGTATCGCAAATTGCTCTATGCAATAACTCTTTATTAAATGGTTTTACTATCCAAGATGTTGCACCTACATTTTTTCCTTTTTGTTTCATAGCATTAGAATAT
>JAMOPZ010000049.1 GCA_027064245.1 Campylobacterales bacterium | reverse complement strand
TTTTTTCAATAGTTATCTTTTTGGTTTGAGTAATAATTTATTGCAACAAACAAAAAAAATAGATTTTACAGATACTGAACAACTATGGCTTAAAGAACATCCAAAAATTAAATTTGCCACTATGAGCTATTGGGAAGTTGATAATAATGGAAATAATATTCACTATAAATTTATAGAACTACTATCTAAATATTCAGGGATAAATATAATTCCTATTATGTTTAATAAATGGGAAAATGGATATATTGAAGCAAAAAAAGAGAATAATATAGATGGTATATTGGGTTTAAAGTGGAGTGAACAAAGAGAAAAAAATGATTTTTTCTTTACAAAACCTTATGATTTTACACCATATTATATTATTACAAACGATAAAAGAATTAATAGCATAGATGATATAAAAACACAAATAATTTATATAAAAAAAGATTCTATTTTAAAAGAGTTTATTAAAAAAACAATTCCAAATATAAAAATAATAGAACTTAATGATATTAAAGATATATATAACACTTTAGTTAAAACTCAAGAGAGTGCAGTTGCTTTTATATTTGATATAGATTATAAAAAAATAAAACAAGAAAATCTAAAAGTTGTAGAAACTACCTATGATAAATACGGAGAGATTTCACTTGGTATTCCAAAAGAAAACAAAATACTTTTCTCTATAATTACAAAAGTATTAAACAGTATTCCTAATAAAGAGCTATTAAGTGTAAGAGATAAAAATAAATTAACATTCTCAAAAGAGGAAACAAAATGGTTAAATAAAAATTTAACTATAAAATATGGTTTTGATCCAAATTATAAGCCATTAGAATATAAAGATGATATATTTAATCATTTAGGGATTATCGCAGATATATTTGAACTGATAAAATCAAAAGTTAATTTAAATTTAGTTTCTGTTGCAGCTCCTTCAAATAAAGAGGTATTTGAGTTTTTAAAAGATAAAAAAATAGATATGATAAGTGCTGTAGGAAAAACAAAAGATAATAAAAAATATTTAAAATTTTCTAAAAATAATTTATACTCTACACCTTATGTTTTTGTAGCAAAAAAAGATTTAGATTTAAATGATGGATTTAATTCTATATTAGATAAAAAAGTAGCAACTATTGCATATCATAGTGTAGTAGATCTCTTAAAAGAGTTTACACCAACTACAAATTTAATACTTAAAGATAATATAAAGGATCTTTTTAAAGGGTTAGTAGATGATACAATAGATGTAGTTGTATTAGATGCAATAACTGCTCAATATTATATAGATCTATTAGCATTAAATGAAAAAGATATATCTATAGTGTATAAAACTATTTTTAATCTTGATTTAAAAATTGCTTTTGCAAAAGATGCTCCTAAAGAACTTATATCTATTTTAGATAAGATTTTGCAAACAATCTCTAGCAAACAGATAAACGATATAGTACATAAATGGACATCGATTAAAGTAAAAGAGAAAACAGATTGGTTATTTATATTAAAAATAGCTATTGTTATTATTATTGTTATTGGATTATTATTTTTAAATAATAAAAAATTAAAATCACTAGTAGAGGCTAAAACTGCAGATATAGTAAAACAAAAAAATGAATTAGAAAATCTCTTAAGATCATTTGATAAAAATGTAATATCTTCAAAAACAGATTTAAAAGGAAATATTACAGATATTAGTTTGGCTTTTTGTAAACTAAGTGGTTATAAGGCCAACGAACTTATAGGAAAACCACATAGTATATTAGGTGATCCATCTATGCCAAAAGATATTTTTATACAAGTTTGGAGATCTTTACAAAATGAGATGCCAATAATAGAAGAGATTAGAAATCTCAAAAAAGATAAAACTCCATATTGGTTAGAGGTACGATTTTCACCTGATTATAATACTCAAGGTAATTTAATAGGCTATAGTAGTATTGCACAAGATATTACATCTAAAAAAGAGGTTGAAGAGTTAAGTAAAAATCTTGAAAAAAAAGTTATTGAAAGAACTCATGATCTTCATGAAGCTAAAAATACTGTAGAAAAAATGTTAAAAGATACTAAAGATTCTATAGAATATGCATCTTTAATACAACATGCATTAATTCCAAATCAAGCATTATTTGAAGATTTATTTGAAGATTTTTTTACTTTTTGGCGACCTAAAGATATTGTAGGGGGTGATATTTATCTGTTTGAAAGGCTAAATGAAAATGAATCTATTTTAATGGTTATAGACTGTACAGGACATGGAGTTCCTGGAGCATTTGTAACTATGCTTGTAAAAGCTATAGAGAGACAAGTAATAGCTATTTTAAATAGTAAAGAGGTATCTGTAATTAGTCCAGCTTGGATATTGGAATATTTTAACAAGACAATAAAAAATCTTTTAAATCAAGAGGATGAACATAGTATATCAAATTCAAATGCTGGATTTGATGGTGGAATATTATATTATAATAAAAAAGATAAAATTATAAAGTATGCTGGGGCAGAAACTCCATTATTTATAATACAAGATGGAAAATCAACTGTATTAAAAACAGATAGACACTCAGTAGGGTATAAAAAAAGTGATAAAAATTATAAATATAAAGAGCATACAATAGATGTATCAATTCCTACAAAACTTTATATCACAACTGATGGATATATTGATCAAAAAGGTGGCACAAAAGGTTTTCCTTATGGTAAAAAGAAATTTTTAAAGTCATTAGAGGAAAATTTAGATCTAAATATGCAACAACAAAAGGAACTTTTAATCAAAATAATGAAAGAATATCAAGGTGATTATTTTACAGTTGATGATAATACTGTAATTGGATTGGAGATATAAAAATGAGACTACATGATATAGAAGTAGAATTTCTTGAAACTGATGTCGTTTATACTTTTAGTGGTATTGTAACCTATAATTTACTTACTACAAGTTCAACAGCTTTAAGAACTGATTTAGAAAAACTAAATGGTACTAGTACAAAGCTTAGAAATTTATATGCTGTTATTACGGAGATGTTTCAAAATATTATGAACTATTCTTCAAAAACAAAATTTATAGATGGAAAAGATATAGGGATTGGTACTTGTGTTGTAAGATTAAGAGATGATGGATATATTGTTCTTATGGGAAATCAAATTTTTAAAAAAGATGAGATTATTTTAAAAGATAAGTTAGATAAAATTAGATCATTAGATAAAGATGGTATAAAAGCATACTATAAAGATGTAAGAAGAAGTGGAAGAGATATGCATAGTCAAGGTGCAGGTTTAGGATTTTTAGAAATAGCAAAAAAATCTGTTGATAAGTTGGAATATCATTTTACTAATATAAATGATGATTATTCTTATTTTGAATTAAAAATACTTATATAAAAAAAGGAAATAAAATGGTAAAAATAGATATAAAAGAGACAGAATATACACCTAGTTTATTATTAGATGAAGATAAAGGTTTAATAGAAATAAAAGGAAATTCTTTACCAGAAAATACATTTGAATTTTATAAAGAGTTTATAGAGGCATTAGAGGAATATTTTAATAATCCACAAGAGACAACTATAGTAAATATGGAAATTATATATTTTAACAGTAGTAGTTCAAAATTATTTTTTGATTTTTTTGATATATTGGTTGAAAATATGGATAAAACAGATTTAAAAGTAAATTGGATTTATGATGAAGAAAATGAAAGTATGGAAGAATCTGGAGAAGAATTTCAAGAAGATTTTGAAGAATTAAATATTCAATTGGTACAAAAATAGGATAATATATATTTGTTTCAGAAGAAGTTTTACTTAAGAATTAAAGAAAGATATAAAAAGGATTAGTTAACAAATGTTTAAAAATACAAGAATAGTTTTAATTTATATGGTAGTAGTAATATTTTTTGTGGGTTGTGGTGGAAATA